>JAKLIU010000001.1 GCA_022709445.1 Spirochaetota bacterium
GATGGCCGGTCCCGAGACGGTCACCCGGGACCAGCGGAGGGCCAGGACCGCGGCCAGGGCGCACAGGGCGGAATTCATGAGCGCCGGACCCAGTCCCGAGCGGCCCACGTAATCGTTGATGAGTATGTCCGGTTGCACGACGATCCGGCCCAGGCCCACCGCCAGGGAAACCGGGTCGAAGCCGGAGGCGAACAGGGAGAACGCCGCGAGGGTCGCGACCAGCCCCCCGAGCAGGATGCTTTCCGCGGGGACTGGTTCCCTGGAATCGCCGGGCGCCCAGCCCTTGAGGATCCTTGCCATCCAGCGCACCTCCCGTAGAGAGCGGCTCCCGCGCGACGAGCCGCGGGGCGTGCTTCCATCCTATCAGCCCGCGGGGAAAGCCGAAAGCGTTTTTTCCGGAAACCCGCGCGGGCAAAAAAAGAACCCGGACCGCGAGGTCCGGGTTCGCGCGTGCGTGATCCGCGGCGCCGTGGCGCCGATCAGGGCCTGGTGTAGCTCTTGCCGTCCCTGGTCTTGCGGGACTTGCGCAGGAGCTTGCGCTCGATGGCCTTCATTTTGCGATTGCGGATGGCGGAGGGCTTCTCGAAGTATTCGCGCTTCTTCCACTCGCGGATGATGCCTTCTTTTTCCACCATGCGCTTGAAGCGCTTGATGGCCTTCTCGAGCGGCTCGCCGTCGTCGATGATGATCTGACTGATAAAAATCACCCCCCCTCAATCGCGGGGTACATTGTACGGATGTCCGGGACTTTGTCAAGCCCGATCAGGGCCTCCGGGTCGCAGGCGACGCCGCCCACGCGCAGCTCCCAGTGCAGGTGCGGGCCGGTGGCCAGGCCCGTGGCCCCCACCAGGCCCAGCGGGTCGCCCCGCCCCAGGATGTCCCCTGCCTTGGCCGAGATGGCGCTCAGGTGCATGTATATGGTAAAAACCCCGGGCAGGTGCTCGATCACCACCGTCAGGCCGGTGGTCAGGCGGTCCTCAGCCATGACGACCCGCCCGGCTCCAGCCGCCGACACCGGCGTACCGGTCGGGTAGCCGTAGTCGATGCCGGCGTGGACGCTGGTCGCCGTGCCGCCGGTGGAATAGCGGTAGGTGCGCCGGTGCCCGAAGAGGCTGGTCTGGCGGTTGCCGGCCACCGGTCTCCGGAAGCCGCCCTGCAGGAACAGCGCTGCTGGATCCGCCGAACCGATCAGGGCCTGGTAGCGCCTGGCCTGCTCGTCCTTGCGCGGGTCGGGATCCGCCCGGATCCCGGTCAGGGCGGGCGTCAGGACTATCGTCTCGCTGGGGAAAACGCGTTCCAGCACCACCAGGACGGCGGTGCCGAGCACGCCGGAGCCGTTCTCCAGACTCAGCGTCGCCGGGCCGGCCGGGGCGTCAACCGGTATGGCGGCCAGGGCGAATCCCGCCCGCCGCGAGGCGGCCTTCCATGCCGGGGACAGGCCCGGCCGGCCCTCCTCGGAAGCCAGGAGGTAGCGCAGCCGCGCGTCCATGGGCGGTCGCGGCGGGGTCCAGGCGGGGAAGGCCGGCCCGGTGCTCCCGTCCGAGTATCGGATCCGTGCGAAGGTGCCCGGGGCGCCCAGGTCCGGAGCGTCCGGCACGGCCGGCCAGGCCAGCACGAAGAAGGGGTCTCCCTGCCTGGCGGAAGCGGGAACGGCCAGCCTGGCCGGGAGGGGAACCGGAGCGGGCGTGCCCGAGGCAGCCGCCGGGAACGGGGCCAGGAGGAGGAACAAGGCGAGGGTCGTGCGGCCGCGGGTGTGCATGGGCGGATACTAGCCCGGAACGGGGCGCGCGCGCAACGAAGCCGCGTCGCGATGCCGCCGCGGTTTGACTGGCGGCGGGCGGGATCCTATACTTTCCGGACAATGGCCGGCACCCCGTCCGCGATCCCCCCGAACGACTCCACTGCGGCGACGCCGGACCCCGGACCGGACCATGCCGGGCAGGACGGGCGCACCGGGGAACTCTCGCGCGCCTACGAGGAACTGCAGCGCCGCAACGACGCCTTCCAGCGGGAGCTCGCCATGGCCAGGCGGGTCCAGGCCACCTTCATCCCCCAGGGCAAGGACTTCCCCGACCGCCCGGAGCTGGTCTTCGGCGGCTGGTACGAGGCGATGGCCGACGTGGGAGGGGACCTGTACGACGTGGTCCGCATCGGCAAGAACGCCTACGGGCTGCTCATAGCCGACGTGTCCGGCCACGGCGTGGCGGCCGCCCTGGTGACGGCCCTGGTCAAGGTGGCCTTCCGCTCGCGCGTGTCCTACGGGATCCGGACCGACGAGCTCTGCGCGGCCGTCAACGCGTCCATCTTCGAGATCCTGGGCGGCGGCGAACGCTACGTGACCGCCTTCGTGGCGACCATCAACCTGGAGACGGGCATCCTCGAGTACACCAACGCCGCCCACCACCCCGCCCTCCTGGTGCGCTCGGGCATGGCGGTCAAGCTGGACACCGAGGGCGGCTTCATGGGCATCTTCGAGCGGCCCCAGTTCGGGAGAAGCAGCGTTGAACTGGTGCCCGGGGACCGCATCGTCCTGTACACGGACGGGATCGTGGAATCCCGGAGCTTTCTGGGCGGCGACTACGGCCTGGAACGGCTGGAGGCCGTGGTCCGCGCGGATCCTGCCCTGCATCCCGCCCGCGTAGCCGATGCCCTGGTCGCCGACCTGGGGGCCTTCACCATGGGGGCGCCCATCCACGACGACCGCGCCTTCCTGTGCGCCGGCTACCTGGGCAGGACGGCCGATCCCAAGCTCGGCCCCCCGCCCGGCGCGCAGCCGGGCGATTCCGCAGCTTCCCCGCCGCCGGACCGGCCCGCGGAGGATCCCCGGGCCGCCTTCTCCCGGGTGGCGCGCGAGAGCTCGGGCCTGGACCCGGCGGCCGCGCTGGTCGCCTGGCGGCTGCACATCGCGGGCTTCCCGGAGGACCACCGTGCCATCAACAACGAGGGGGTCCTGCTGCACCGCCTGGGCAAGGACGCGGAAGCCGCGGCCGCGTTCCGCAGGGCGCTCATACTGGCCCCGGGAGACCGGCGCATCCTGCGCAACCTCGCCCTTGTAACCGGGGACCGCTCGGATATATAAAAAGGTCATGGAAATCCCCTTATCGCTCGTCCGCCTGGACGCATCGGGCAGGAAGCCCGCGGCCGGGGCAGAGGCCGCCGCCCTGCGCTACGGCATCCCCCTCTGGTACCGGCTGGTCTCGTGCTCCATAGCCGGCATCCTGGTCGCTGCCAACGCCCTGGCCAGCCTGGAACCCGGCTACCGGCTCAGCGCGTTCGGGATCGTGCTGGTCCTGGCGGCGGTGCTGGCCGCGGTGTACGAGGAGCGCTGGACCTTCCGGGCAGCAGACCGCTCCGTCGCCGGAAAGCTCGGTCTGGTCTTCGCCGCCAAGCGCCTCCGCTTCTCCTTCGAGGACGTGGCCCGCGTCAAGGTGGACAGCTTCATCAAGGGCAGGCTCGACCAGTCGGCCGTGCCGCCGGCGGACAAGGTGCCGCGGGGCTCCCTGGCCCGGATGATCATCGAGATGAAGGACGGCCAGGGCTACCTGGTGGATTCGGTGCCGTTCAAGGCCCGCGAGCGCCTGGAGGACGCGGCCGCCGCCATCGCGGCCATGGTCGGCGTTCCCCTGGACTGAAGCTCCGCGGACGGCGGCTCGCTTGACATTCGCCGCCCGAATGGTAAGATGGGGAATCGCGCCAATCAGTACCATCCCACGATGGGCAAGCCTCGCCCACGCGCAGCCTCCGGGCCGCGCCCGGGCGCCGCACGCGCCCATGCGGCAGCGGGAGTGCCGGCCGGCGCGCATCACGTGTACCCTAAAGGAGGGTTCCCATGGTCATTCTTCTCGCTGACGCGTTCACGGCAGACCTGCCCAAGCGCCTGGAGGCATTCGGCACGGTATCGCAGGATTTGGGCGCGCTGGGCGAAGCCGAGATCATCGTCGTGCGCTCCAAGACCAAGGTCGACAAGGCGATGATCGACAAGGCGCCGAAGCTCAGGTTCGTCATCCGCGGCGGCGTCGGCGTCGACACCATCGACGTGCCCTATGCCGAATCGAAGAATATCACCGTCGTGAACACCCCCGAGGCCTCCAGCGTGGCCGTCGCCGAGCTGGCCTTCTCCATGATGATCGCCCTGGCCTCCCGCATCACCGAGGCGGACTCCTCCATGAAGCAGGGCAAGTGGATGAAGAAGGAGCTGGAGCGCACCGAGCTCATGGGCAAGACCGTCGGCTTCGTCGGCATCGGCCGCATCGCGCGAGAGGTGGCCGTGCGCGCCAAGGCCTTCGGCATGAAGGTGATCGCCTACGACAAGTACGTGGAGAAGAGCGACGTCGCGGAGATGATGAGCCTGGAGCAGGTATACGCCCAGGCCGACTACATCTCCCTCCACACTCCGCTGACCGACGAGACCCGCGGCATGATCAACGCCGCCTCCATCGCCAAGATGAAGCAGGGCGTCCGCATCGTGAACACCTGCCGCGGCCAGGTGATCGTGGAGACCGACGTGGCCGCCGCGCTCAAATCCGGCACCCTGGGCGGATACGCCGCCGACGTGTACGACAAGGAGCCGCCGGAAGGCTCGCCCCTCCTGTCCGCGCCCAACGCCGTGTTCGCGCCCCACATCGGCGCGTCCACCGAAGAGAACCTCGTGCGCCTGGCCGACTGCATCGTCGACCGCGTCAAGAACTACGCAGCGAAGAAGTAGGAGGCTGAACATGAAGCGCGTCATCAATTACAGCGCCGGTCCCGCCGGCATCCCCCTGGAAGTGCTCGAGCAGGCCCGCGACGAGATGCTGGACTGGAACGGCACCGGCTGTTCCGTGATGGAGGTCTCGCACCGCGGCAAGGAGTACGACGCCCTGCACATGGAGACCATGGACCTGTTCCGCGAACTGGCCGGCATGGGCAAGGACTGGAACGTCCTGTTCTGCACCGGCGGCGCCAGCACCCAGTTCATGATGCTCCCCTGGAACTACCTGGGCAACGGCAAGGACAGGCAGGCCGACTACATCGTCACCGGCAACTGGTCCAAGGCCGCGGTCAAGGAAGCCAAGCGCTTCGGCAAGGTCACCATGCCCGCCAACATGGAGCTGGAAGGCGAGCGCTTCGTCGCCATCCCCTCCCAGGCGGACCTGGTCCTCAACCCCGCCGCCGAGTACGTGCACTACACCAGCAACAACACCGTCTGCGGCACCGAGTGGCACTACGTCCCGGACGTGAAGGGCAAGCCCCTGGTGTGCGACATGTCCAGCGACATCTTCAGCCGCCCCTTCGACTTCCAGAAGCACAGCATGATCTACGCCGGCGCGCAGAAGAACCTGGGACCCTCCGGCGTCACCGTGGTGGCCATGAAGGACGATTTCCTGGCCAGGGCCGGCGACGACCTGCCCACCATGATGAGCTACAAGGTGTTCAAGGACAAGTTCTCCATGCACAACACCCCGCCCTGCTTCTCCATCTACATCCTCAACCTGGTGATGAAGTGGCTCAAGAAGAACGGCGGCCTGGCTGCCATGGGCAAGGTGAACGAGGCCAAGCAGAAGCTGCTCTATTCGGCCATCGACTCATCCGGCGGCTTCTACTCAGGCCTCGCCGAGAAGGCTTCCCGCTCCTGGATGAACATCGACTTCAAGCTCCCCAACCCGGAACTGGACGAGAAGTTCGTCAAGGACGCCAAGGCCGCCGGCATCGTGCAGACCAAGGGCTACCGCTCCATGGGCGGCATACGCCTGTCGGCCTACAACGCGGTCAGCCTCAAGGACGTGGAGACCACCGTGGGCTTCATGAAGGACTTCCAGGCCAGGAACGCCTGAGCCCGCCAGGCTTCAATGTCGATGACGGCCCCGCTCGCGCGGGGCCGTTTCTTTTTGCCGGGGGCGTTCAGGGGAACAGGCGCTTCTTCAGTTCGGCGATCCCGCCCTTGGCGCCGAAGACGGCCTCCGCCGCCTCCATGAAGGCCTGGGCTGAAACGCCTCCCGCCGCGGCCCGCCCGGCGAGCTCCGCCAGGGCGGGGAAGTCGCCGGGCTTGAGCCTGGACGCGGCCAGGGCCAGGGCCAGGCGGGCGCCCGTCTCCGGCGTCCAGCGGAAGGCATTCCCCATCGAGGCGACCGTTCCCAGGATGGCTCCCGTCCGGCCGGCCGCTGCCTTCGCGCCGACGGCCCAGTCCACCAGCGCGGCCAGGGCCGGCATGCCGACCCCGTTCAGGAGCGAACTGCCGGCGGCCAGGTAAAAGTCGGCGCGCTCCTCGCCCGGCGGCCAGTCCCGGCCCCGCAGGAGCGCGGCCACGGTGATCCAGCGGGCAGCGTCCGCCTCCAGGGCCGCCGCCAGGGTGTCGGGCGGGATGCCCTTGGCTGCGGCTTCCTTGATCCGGGAGATGAAGGCCTCGGCGGGAACGCCGGCAGCGATGGCGGCGGCGGCGGTCTCGCGAATCCTCGGGCGGACCGCGGCGTACCGGACGGCCTCGCGGGAGGAATCGAGCCAGGCGCCGAATTCCGCCGCGCTCATCGCGCCGCCGGCAAGGCTCCCCTCCCGCCCGTCCCGCGAGACGCGCGGGGCGCCTCCACCGGAACCGTCTCCGGCGCCGTCCTGCCCGCCCCCGGCCACCGGACCGCCCGCCGGTCCGCCGGAGCCCGAAGGCTGCGCCGCGGCCGGAGCGGCCGCGAGCAGGATGAGCATCGCCGCCACGGCGAGCGGACGGTGGATGGATATGGACCGGATCGACATGGACTGCCTCCTTGACCCGTGCGCCGTCACAGCGAGATGGACGAGCTGGTGCCGCCGAAGCCGTCGTCCAGCAATATGGAAGAGCGCGGGTCCGGCACCCAGCGCTCGCCGTCCACCACGAAGCCGTACCGGTACGACGCACCCTTGCTGAGCGGCACCACGATCTCCCAGGTGCCGTCCTCCCGCCGCTCCAGCACGTGCGTGTCCAGCGACCAGCCGTTGAAATCAGCCGCCAGGGATACGCTGTCCGCCTCCGGCGCCGCGAGCACGAAATGCACCTCCACCACGTCACGGCCCCCTGAGAGCGCGAGCGTGAGCAGCGACGACACGACGACCAGCGCGGCCGCCGCGGCCAGGACGTACGCCGCCCTGAAGCCCGCATGCCCGCGCACGGTTCCCCGGCCCACGCGCGCCATCACGGCGTCTGCCGTGGCGACGGCCGCCTCCGGGTCGCGGGAGAGCAGGCCGCCCAAGGCGTCGGACCCGCCCTCGCCATCGGCCAGGCGGCGGTCCAGGGCCTCGAGGGCGCGTTTTCGCGCCTGCGCGCGCATGTCTTCGGATCCCGGCAAACGCTTCATGTCAAGATCTACCTTTCATGGGCTCCGTCGGTTGCCCGGTTTCTCCCAATATGGAAGCCAGTTCCTTGCGGGCCCTGAACAGCCGCGACTTGACGGCCTCGGTGCCCAGTCCCAGGGCCGCCGCCGTCTCCGCCACCGACAGGCCGGCGAAGTAGTACAGCTCCACGGGAACCCGCCTGTCCGCCGCGAGGGTCCCGACGGCGGCCCGCAGTTCCTCGGCGGCCATCCGGTCGAGCGCCTGGAACTCCACGCCGGACTCCAGGGCCAGGACCGGCTCCTCGGCCGACCGCTCGGCCTGCGCGCGCTCGGCCAGCCTCAGTTCCATGAAGCGGGCGCGATACCTGGTCTTGACCCGGTTCGCGGCTATCGCGAACAGCCAGGCGGCGAAGCTGCGCCCCGGGTCGTACCGGCCGAGCGACCTGAAGGCCCGCACCAGCACGTCCTGCACGGCATCCTCCGCGTCGTCGTCGTTGCCCAGGCGGGCGCGGCAAAACCGGTGGAGCCCGTTCCCGTGCCTGTCCACCAGGACGCGGAAGGCACCGTCGTCCCCCGCCAGAACCCGCCGTACCGCTTCCGCGTCATCCATCGCAGCTTCCATAGGCCGGATAGTATAGCACCACTGAGGGGAAATTCCGGCAGGCCGGAATTTTCCACGGCGCGGCAACCGCGGTCCGCCAGGGACGGTATACAGGGCATCAGGCTGATGCCAGGAGGTAATCACCATGAAGAGGTTAATGACCATGGCCGTGTTGCTTGCGACGGGCGCTCTGGTGTTCGCGATGGGTACGAGGCAGTCCATGACCGAGGACGAGGCGCTTGCGCTGATCGACCAGAAGATCATCGACATGAACCTGACCCTCGAGGACGCCGATGCCGCCGAGGAGGCGTTCACCGCGATGATCGAGGCGAAGGTCCAGGTGCGCAACGCGTTCCGCATCGTTTCGGACGCCCTGGACGGCGGGCTCAAGGCGCGCGAGATGACCGAACTGGCCGTCCAGACCAGGCTCAGGATCCAGCAGGGCCTGTCCGCCGGCAGCTGCGAGGACGCGGCCCGGGACATGGTGCGCGAGCGCATCCGGACCATGGAACAGGAGCGGCTCCAGGACGGCACGGGCGAAGGCGTCCCGGCCGGACCGGGCGTCCCTGCGGGCGGCGGGTCGGGCAAGTAGCGGAGCATCCGTGAAAAAGGGGGAAGACGCGCCGGCCAGCCGGCGCGTTTTTCATGCTCCGCCCGGGATCGGGCGGGCCGGCGGGGAAGGACTCAGGGCAGGAGCGCGGAGAGTTCGGCGACGGGGGAGGCGGTGGAGGCGGCCGACCTCAGGGCGGCCACGAAGCCGTCGGGACCGATGCCGGCGGCCGCTGCCCGGGAAGCCAGCCCGGCCAGTTCCGGGTACAGATCGTCGGGTATGGCGGACCCGGCGATGGCCCGCGCGATGGCGGCGGTGTCCGCGTCGTCGGCGCCCAGGATGGACCTGAGCCCGGCGGCCAGCACGAGCGTGGCGCCGGCCCTCCGGGGAGAGGATCCGGAGTCGACGGCCCAGGCGATCAAGGACGATACCGCACGTTCCCCGACGCCCAGGGAGAGCGCCCGTTCCGCGTCCATGAAAAACGTCTCCCGGTGATCCGCCGCCGGCCATGCGCCGCGGTGGGTCAGGCGGGAGAGGAGCTCGAGCCTGGCCAGGGCTTCGGTCGCCCGTTCCAGGCTGCCGGACGCCCCCGGACCGGCTTCGGAAACCCGGCCGAGCACGGCCTTGAGGACGGATGCGGGAACGCGGTCGTACAGGAGGGCGTCCATCGCGCGCTTGAGTGCCGCGCGGGAGGCGGCGGGCATGTCCGAGAACGCGGAGCCGTCCAGGATGGAGTCAGAGGGGGAGACGATGGCGACGACGGGATCGTCGTCCTTGTCCTTCGGAGCCTTTTCCTTGGCGGCCTTGTCCTTGGCAGCCTCGCTCTTGCCGGGAGATTCCGGCTTGTCGCGAACCAGCTCCATGGACACCAGGTCCTCGCCCGGCCCTGCCGGGAAGGGAGCCTCGGCCCAAGCGGCCGCGGCCGGGATGAGGAAGAGCATGACCAGGAACCGGAACCGTGCGCTCATGATCAGCTCCCCTCCCGGCGCTTCGCCGAACGCGGCTTCCCGAAAACAGCCGCGGGCCGCACCGTACACGAAAGTCTACCGCATGCCGGGCTCTTAATCCAGAGCTCGCCGGGAGGCCGGCGGCGTTGCCCGTCCGGGACGTTCCGTACTAGAATCGGTCCCGGAGGACACGCCATGAAGGGCAAGCAGGACGTCCCGGAAATGAACAACGCGGACCTCAAGCGCATGCTGGAGCAGACCATGACCCGCTTCGAGAACTGGCGCGTGGAGGTCGAGCGCAAGCCCAACCCCATGATGGTCCACTCGCTCAAGAACATCATGTCCATCATCGAGTCGGTCACCTCCATGGCCGACCGGCGCGTGGAGTACTCCTACAAGACCCTGGTCACCCGCATGGCCGAGCTGGTCAACGAGACCGCGGCGCTCAACATGGCCATCGTGGCCTCGCTCAAGGACGACTCCATCGACGAGCGGGAGCTCAAGCTCATCTCGAACCGGCTCCTGGCCCTGATCCACGCCGCCGCCGAGCTGGCGCGCATCGTGCAGGACCACTTCGGCACGCCGGAGCTGGCGGCCTCCGCCTCCCGCGACCTGATCCAGGGCAAGGTGCCCGGGCGCTGATCAGGCCTCCCTGGCGCCCAGCCGGTCCACCAGGGCGTCCACTTGGCCCCTGAGCCGCTCCATGTCGGCGCGCACCTGCCTGATGAACGGCACGGAGTCCGGGGAGCCAAGCACGGCGCGCAGCTCGTCGTCGTCCCGGAAGGTGGCCTTGCGGAAGCGGTTCTGGAAATCCTTGCTCCTGGTCAGCCAGACCTGCTCCTCCACGAAGCGCGTGGTCTCCGAGAAGCGCATGAGCTCCTTGATGAAGGTCTCGCGCCAGAGGTCGGGCACGCCCTTGAGCTCGCAGAGCGTCGCCCAGGCGTGCTGGGCCTTGTCCAGCGGGTACTCTTCCCACAGGGTGGCGTAGGCGCGATGCACGGAGTCCCAGGAGGGCAGCCTGCCGTCGCGTATCTCGGCGACCAGCCTGTCCACGCGCTCCAGGGGCACGGGCTGGCCGCCCAGGTTCTCCCAGCCGGTGGAGCGGGGGCCTTCGAGCACCTCCCTGGCGTCCTCGAACCTGGCCTCCGGGCGTTCGGAGAAGTAGCCGACCAGGGTCTTCACGGCGTAGTAGCGGAGCATGTGGCGGTACGCCTTCCAGGCCCGGCGCGGCTTGAGGATCAGGACCTTGCGCCGGGAATTCTCCACGTCCGGCGCCAGAACCTCCAGGGCATCCACGTCCTCCTTCGGGCCGGAGAGCAGCTCCCGGCCCCTGGCGCGCAGCTCGTCGTCGGTCAGGGACGCGGCGTTTCCCTCGTTCGCGGCCTGCCACGCCCGCCCCACGTCCCGTTCCAGGAGCTCCAGGGCCGCGAAGGTCTCCTCGGCCACGTCGGGCGCGAAGGGCGAGAATTCCAGGTTCTGGACCTTGGCCCGGCGCTTGTCGCGGGAGAGGAACTTGGACTCGTTCCGCAGGAGCGCGTACATGTTGTACATCCACCAGTACGCGGGCATGATCTCCAGCCGGTCGCGCGACGCGTCGTCCGCCACCAGGGCGAAGGGATAGGGCATGTCCAGCTCGTAGCGGTAGTCGCCCTTGGCCAGGAGGCAATAGGAGGCGAAGCGGGAGCTGTGCTTGACCGACACCGACAGGCCCGGCCAGAAGCCCCTGCCCGCCTCGATCTCGCCGTCGTTGGCCCGGGAATTGTGGTTGGACCCGATGGTCGCGCCGGCCGCCATGTTGGACTGCCCCTTGACCAGGGCGGCCACCAGGAAGCTGGTGTTGTGGTGCTGTTCGTGCGCCGGGAAGATCAGGTTGTTGAGGAGCTCGCAGCAGGAGACGGTGGAGTTGTCGCCCAGCACGGAGTGGATTAGCCGGGCGCCGTACTTGAGGGCGGAGTTGGTGCCCATCACGAAACGCACGGCCTTGCACCCGTAGAAGACCCTGCAGCCGTAGCCGACGATGCCGTTGACCAGCTCCACGCCCTCGCCTATCTGGGTGCGCTCGGCCTCGCTGGAGTTGATGGTCAGGTTCTTGAGCTTGTTCGCGCCCTTGACGTAGGCGCTGTCGCCGATCTTCACGTCCTTGATGATGCGGTTGCTCTTGATGACGCAGCCGTCCCCGATCGTCCCGTACTCCCCGCGCCTGGGGTCGAAGGCCGACTGGGTCATCTCCCTGAAACGCTCCATGAGCGCGCGGTCGCCCCGGCGCCTGGCCCAGAGGTAGGCATCCGCCGCCACCATGCCGTCGAAGGGCAGCACCGAGCGCCCGCCGGCCTCGTTCATCAGGTCCAGCCAGACCCGTATGTCCTCGGCCTCGCCTTCCTTGAGGATGCCGTTGCCCCACTTGGCGTGGTCCGTGGCGTGGATCTCGTCGTTGTTCATGAGGATGCAGCGGTCCCCCACGATGTAGTGGGCGATGTACGAGCAGGAGTGGACGGCGCAGTCGTCGCCTATGTCGCAGGAAATCAGGCGGGAATTGGTCAGGCCCGCGGGGATCATCATGTCATGGTGCTCCAGGACCACCCGCTCCATGCGGCCCAGGCGCACGAGGCCCGCGAACTCGCAGGCGCGCACCAGCGAGGGGTCGAAGGGCTCCCGGACCAGGATCCTGCCCCAGTCCGGACAGCGGTTGCCGTTCAGTATCAGGGCTTCCACCTCGGCCGGCCTGAGGGCGCGGTAGGATTCCGCCGGCTTGGATTGCTGCAGGTTCCTCATGCGATGCTCGTCCTCGCCCGCCCCGAGCCAGGCGGGGGGGATGAACCCGCAGCCGAATTCCCGCTCGCCGTGCACCTGGATGTCGTTCATGCCGCCTCCGGGGGCGTGCCGCGACGCGTCTCCGCGCCGCCCCGCCCCCTGTACTGTAACCGCTCGGGCCGGGCTTTTCAACGCGGGAGTCGCGTGCCCGCGGCGCTTGACGGCGGCCATGCGCCGCATCCGGCGGCGTGATTGACAAAGCCGCTTGGAAGGTGACATGGTAGGTCATGGTCAATTCCGTGTACGCCGTGGAAGACCCGGCGGACCTCGACGTGGAGAAAGCAGCCTTCGAGATCTGGCCGCTCCTGGCAGGGACCGACAACGCGCTCCTCAGGCGCGAGTACGCGGCCGCCCTGGCGGACATCATCGGGGCTCCCGGGGAGTTCCACAAGTACGTGCGCGGCAACGCCGGGGACCTCTCCGCCAGGCGGGCCAGGCTCATCGAGGTGTTCAGGGAGAATTTCCTGCTCCTGATCGGCAAGACCTGGGTGGACCGCCGCGACGAGCGGCGCAAGGCCTCCACGCTCGACACCCTGGATGCCTTCACGGCGGCCTTCGGGACCGGTGAATACGGCCGCGCCATGGAACGTTTCGCGTCGCTGGCCGCCGACCTTGCCCTCCTGCTCTTCGGCGAGTCGCCGGAGGACCCGGGCTTCATGGACTACGTGTTCCGCATCGATCCGCGGCTGGGCGTGTTCTACTGGTACGTCGCCCAGCTGGCCGTGCAGGGCCCCGTTGATCCCGACCTGGCCCAGCTCCAGCTCCTCGTCGCCGTCTACTCCCTCGCCAGCTTCTGACCCGGATAAACGGCAGAATCGAACCACAGAGACACAGAGACACAGAGAAAACGAGGGGCGGAGAAAAAGGCTGTCGCGCCAGCCTTGCCTATCCCTTCGCCTCGCCTTCCTCCTACTCTGTGCCTCTGCGTCTCTGTGGTTGTCTTTCCGTCCAAACTACTACGGCAATCCGCATTCCACACTAGAGCTAAGCGTTCTCCAGGGCCCAGGAGAGGGCGTCCTGCAGCATGGACTGCGGGGGCCTCCGGACGTGGCCGTCGTCGATGAGGGCGCGGAACATGGCCCTGGAGGACGCGATGTCCGCCTCCGCGCGGGCCAGGACCTCCCCGGGTGCCGGCGTTTCCCTGGCCAGGCCCTCCTTGACGGCCTGCGCGGCCACGTCGGCGGCCTCCCGCGGGAACAGCCCCTCGTCCTCCATGGCGGGCATGATGTCCTCCGGCGTGATGCCCGCCGGCCGGTTCCTGGCGAAGTCCGCCAGGGAGTGGGCGCAGCGTATCGCCATGCCGTCCGAGATGCCCGTGGCCCTCACCAGCAGGGCGCCCTTCAGGATTCCCGGGAAGCACACGGAATTGTTCACCTGGTTGGGGAAGTCCCCGCGGCCGGTGGCCACGATGAAGGCGCCTTCCTCCCTGGCCGCGTGCGGCCAGATCTCCGGCACCGGGTTGGCGCAGGCGAAGACGATGGCCTTGCTCGCCATGGAGCGGACCCAGGACCGCTTGACCGTGTCGGGACCGGGTGCGGAGAGGGCGATGAGGGCGTCAGCCCCCTTCAGGGCGTCCTCGGGGCGGTCGATGCGGCCGGGATTGGTCAGTCGCGCCAGTTCCCACTGCCGGTAGGCCTCCGGGTCGTCCCGCAGGTCCCCACGGCCGGCGTGCAGGCCTCCGGCACGGTCGAACAGGACTATCCCGGCCGGGTCGCCCCCGTCCGCCATGATGAGCCGGGCGATGGTGGTGTTGGCCGCGCCGGCCCCCAGGAGCACGATGCGCGACCCGGATAGCCGCTTGCCGGCCAGTTCCAGGGCGTTCAGGAGCCCGGCCAGGGTCACGCAGGCGGTTCCCTGGGCGTCGTCGTGCCACACCGGTATGCCGCAGCCCTCCCTCAGGCCGTCCAGCACGCGGAAACAGTTGGGCTGGCTGATGTCCTCCAGGTTGACCGCGCCGAAGCTGTGCCTGACCATGCGCACGAAGTCTATGACCCGGTCCGGGTCGTTCCGGCCCCGGCTGTCGCGGCTGTCGATGCACAGGGGCACCGCGTCCACCCCGCCCAGGTACTTCATGAGGAAGGCCTTGCCCTCCATGACCCCGAGCCCTCCGGGAGGCGTGACGTCGCCGTCGCCCAGCACCCGGGTGGAGTCGCTGACCACGGCCACGGTGTTGCCCCGCCCGGATAGCCTGAACGACTCGTCGGCGCCGTCGCGTATGGCCGTGGAGACGGCCGAGACGCCCGGCGTGTACCACACGTTGAACCAGGCGGGCCCGTAGAGCCCGCAGCGGGGCGCGGTCTGGAGCTTTCCGCCGTAGAATCCGTGGGCGTCTTCTGATAGCTTCCTGTAGAAGAGGGTCTGCGCCCGGGCGCGGCGATCGGGATCGGGGATCCTTGCCGCGAGTATTCCGCTCAAGTTTCCCAGGCTGATGTCGATAGTATCGTCGAGGGGCATCGGATCCTCCGCGCTCGAGTATACGCCGGATCGTCCCCTGCCCGCAAACGAACTTCGCCGCCGATGCGGCGGAGTCCCGGCGGGTCGCCCAGGCCAGAGGAAGGAACAGGTCGCCAGGCATGATCGGACGAACGTTCGCAACCGGATCCTCGGGGCCGCGCGGCCCATCCCGCTCCCCGGAATCGATTCCTCGCGCCCTCGAAGACGCCCGCGGCGGTCCCGCCGGCTCCCGCAGCCCCGTGGACGCGGTGATCGTCCTCATAGGCGGGACGGGAGACCTGGCGGCCAGGCGCATCGTGCCGGCCCTGTTCACGCTCTGGCGGGAGGGGCGGCTGGCGCCCGGTTCCCGCGTGGTGGGCATGGGCAGGCGCTCCATGGACGACGGCTCCTACCGCCGGCTGCTCGCGGAAGGCTGCTCCGCGCTTCCCGGCTTCGATCCAGCGGCCTGGGAAGCCTTCTCCTCCCGCATCGAATACCTGCGCGGCGACGCCTCCGATCCCCGTCCGTACGCCCTGCTGTCCGCCCGCCGCTTCGCCGACGCCTCGACCAACGGTCTCTTCTACCTGGCCTGCGTCCCGGACCGCTTCGGGGACGCCGCCCGCCGCATAGCGGAGGCAGGACTGGCCGGCCGGGATTCCGGAGCGACGGGCTTCCGCCGGCTCGCGGTGGAAAAACCCTTCGGCACGGACCTGGCCAGCGCCCGCAGCCTGAACCGGCTGCTCCACGAGCGCTACGACGAATCCGACATATTCCGCGTCGACCACTACCTGGGCAAGGATGCGGTGCAGAACCTGCTCTACTTCCGCTTCGCCAACGCCCTCTTCGAGCCGGTCTGGAACCGCAAGTACATAGAGCGCGTGGAGATATCCGTCACCGAGACCGGCGGCATAGGCCAGCGCGGCGGCTACTACGACGACGCGGGCGCCACCCGCGACATGCTCCAGAGCCACCTCATGCAGCTGTTCTGCCTGACAGCCATGGAACGACCCGCGGATTTCTCCCAGGAGGCCGTCCGCGAGGAGAAGGTGCGCATCCTGCGCGCCGTCCCCCACGCCGCCGAGGGCGGGGACTCGCTCGCCTGCCTGCGGGGCCAGTACGTCCGCAACCACGAGGCCGGCCTGCCCGGCTACCGCGAGGAACCCTACGTCCGGCCGGATTCGGGGACCGAGACCTTCGTTGCCCTCAGGCTGTCCGTCGACAATTGGCGCTGGAACGGCGTTCCCTTCATATTGAAGACCGGCAAGTCGCTCGCGGCGCGCAGCACCGCCATCAGCGTGATCTTCCGGGCGGGTTCCATGGACCTGAACGGGCAGGACCCCGACGCCAACCGCCTGGTGCTCCGCATCCAGCCGGAAGAAGGCGCGAGCATCGGCTTCAACGTCAAGGCGCCGGGCAGCGACGGACCGGCCCGGGACGAGCTGTCCGGCATGTTCCGCAGGTCCGGCGGGCAGGTTCCCGGTCCCTACGAGCGACTGCTGGCCGACGCCCTGGCCGGCGACTCCACGCTGTTCATCCGCTTCGACGAGACCGAGGAGGCCTGGCGCCTCCTGGAACCGGTGCTGTCCGCCTGGAAGCGCGATCCCCTCGCCGACCTCGCCTTCTACACCGCCGGCGGGGATGGACCGGACATATCGCGGCTCCTGGCGCGGGAGAACCCCGCCGCGGCAACCGGACGGGACGCCCGCGGAGCTTGACAGGCGAGGCTCCGATCGACGAGCCTTGAGCCGTGCCCCCAAGCCCCGATTCTCCAGGCGCAAAAGATCTCGTGGACCGCGCCGCGTCCCTCATAGAGGGCGATCCTCCCAGGGGCGTCGCGCTGGCCAGGGAGGCCCTGTCCCTGGCCTTGGCCGAGGGCGACACCGAACAGGCCATCGAGGCCTGGCGGCTGATCGGCTTTTCCCGCATCGCCGCCGCGGACTATTCGGGCGCCATGGAGCTGTTCATGGACGCCGAGGAGGACCTGGCGGTCCGTTTCGGCATCGGCGACACGCCGTCCGAGTTCCTCAACGGCATAGGCGTCGCCTACCAGCACCTGGGCCTGTACGTGACCGCCTATTCCTACCTCGAGGAAGCCCGCCGCAAGCTCAGGCCGGGAGCCTCGCCAAGGTCCAGGATATCCCTCCTCAACAACCTGGGCCTGGTGCTCTGGCAGCTCGGGGAGCGGGAACGCGGCCTGTCCGCCCTGCACGCGGCCCTGGACGCCTGCCGGGAGGCCGCCATCGAGCCTGGCACCTGGCTGGGCATCCGGGCAAACCTGGCCGAGCTCCTGGGGTCAGGCGGGCGTCCGGTGGAAGCCGAAGCCGAGCTGCGGACGATACTGGCCGATTGCGTCGACGCCAACCTGGATCCCCTCCGCGGCCAGGCCCTTGACGGCTTGGCAGCCTCCCTGCGCGATCAGGGCCGCTTCCCCGAAGCGCTGGCGGCCGCCGAGGAATCCCTGGCCATCTTCCGGCGCCTGGGCGCCATCCGGGACCTGATCGGCACCCACCGCTGCCATGCGGAAATCCTGTTGGCCATGGGCCGGCCGCGGGAAGCCATCGACTCCTGCGCCGAGGCTCTGCGGCTCGTCGGGACCGCCTCGCCCGAGCAGCGGGCGGATCTCCAGTCGGTCAAGGCGCGCTCGCTCGAGGAACTCGGCGAGTACCGGGAGGCCTGCCTGGCCTGGCGCGAATACCGGACCATCGATCCGGGGAGCGACATATCCCGCAGCCGCGCGGAAATCATGGACCGCAACCTGGGTGCCCAGCGCGTCGCCGCCGCGGAGCTGCAGTCACAGCTCCGGTCCAAGGCGGAGGCCATGTCCCGCGCCCAGGAGACCATCATAGAAGCGCTGGCCGGCATCGCGGAGGCCAGGGACGACATCACCGGCAAGCACATCCGCAGGGCAGCCCGCTACGTGGCCGTCCTGATGGCCGAGTACGCCGGCCGCTGCCCATCGTGCATCACCCGCGAGCAGCAGGAGCTCTACGCCGCGACCGCCCCGCTCCACGACATTGGCAAAGTGGGCATACCCGACTCGATACTCCAGAAACCGGGCCCCCTGGACGCCGCCGAGCGTGCGGCCGTGGAAGAGCATCCTCTCCTGGGCGAGCGGGTCCTGACCCGGGCGTCCTGGGACGCCGTGGACAAGGCCTACGCGGACGCCGCCATGGAGATCGTGGGAGCCCACCACGAGCGCTGGGACGGGGCAGGCTATCCGCGTGGACTGGCAGGCAGGGCCATACCCCTGGGCGGCCGCATCATGGCCGTGGCGGACGTGTACGACGCCATGCGCTCGGCCAGGCCCTACAAGGGTCCCCTCGGCCATGCCGAGGCCGTGGAGTTCATCTCCTCGGAGGCAGGCACGCGCTTCGACCCGCTCATCGTGGAGTCCTTCCTGGCGGTGGCCGGGGAGTTCGAGCGCATCTTCGCTTCCGGCTGAGCGCCGCGCCCGGATACGCGAAAAACGCCCCCGGATGGCCTCACAGGCCGCCGGGGGCGTTCGTGTTCAGGGGACGGCTCCCCGCACGGGGAACGGTATCAGCGCTTGCCTTGGTCGAAGGGCTCGCCGGCGGCCCGCGGGGCCTGCGAGGACTTGGAGAACAGGACCAGGGCCGCGAGGGTGACCACGTACGGGAAGGCCTTGAGCAACAGGCCCGGGATCCTGGAGAAGGCGGGGATCACCTGGGATACGTTGGCCACGGTGGCCGCGATGCCGAAGAAGAAGGTGGAGCCCAGGATGCCCGCGGGCTTCCACTGGCCGAAGATGAGCGCGGCGAGGGCCAGGAAGCCCAGGCCGGACACGCTGCCGTTGAACTCGCTGGAGTAGGTCACCAGGATCACCGCTCCGGCCAGTCCCGCCAGCGCCCCTGAAATCATCACCGCGATGTAGCGCATGCGGTAGACGCTGATGCCGGCGGCGTCGGCGGTTTGCGGATGCTCGCCGCAGGCCCGCAGGCGCAGCCCGAAGGGCGTCTTGTAGATCACCACCCAGGAGATCGCCACCAGGGCAAGCACCAGCCAGGTGGTGGCGTAGGTCTTGGAGAAGAACAGGGGCCCCAGGACGGGGATGTCGGAGAGCAGAGGAATGTCCCGCTGGATGAAGCCCATGGTGATGCGCACGTTGCCGGATCCGGTGATGTTGCGCGCCAGGAACACGGTCAGGGCGCCGGCTATCATGTTGATGGCCGTGCCGCTGATCACCTGGTTGGCCTTGAGGTTGATGCTCGCGACCGCATGCAGGAGCGAGAACGCAGCGCCGATGACCATGGCCGCGGCCAGCCCCACCCAGAGGGCGGACGGTCCCATGCTCGCCTGCAGGCCGGAGATGACCATGGCGCTGGTGAAGGATCCCACCACCATCAGGCCCTCGAGGCCTATGTTCACGACGCCCGAGCGCTCGCAGTAGAGACCGCCCAGGGCCGCGGCAAGGAGGGGCATGGTGTAGGCGATGGCGTACGGGAATACGCTGAAGATGGTTTCCATCCTAGGCCTCCTTCTTGAACTTGCGGCGCAGGAAGTCGTAGAAACGCACGAACAGCACGCTCGTGGCCGCGAAATAGATGATGGTGGCGATGATGGTGTCGCCGATCTCCGGCGGTATGTCGGTCATGGCGTTCATGAAGCCCTTGCCCGAGTGCAGGATGCCGAAGAAGACCGCCGAGGCGAACACGCCCCAGGGCGAGTTTGCGCCCAGCAGGGCCACGGCTATCCCGTCGAGGCCCGCGGCCGGAAGCACGCCTATCTGCATGTTCACCGAGTAGCCGGCGTAGAAGGTGGCGCCGGCGAGTCCGGCCAGGGCCCCGGAAATGCCCAGGGCCATGATGATGTTGCGGCTCACGTCGATGCCCGCGTACTCGGCGGCGTGGCGGTTGAAGCCGACCGCCTTGAGCTCGTAGCCCAGGGTGGTCCGGTTGAGGATCAGGGCTATGATCGCCGTGGCTCCTATGGCCAGGATCAGGCCCAGGTTGATGTACGAGCCCTTGAAGAGATCGGAGAGCCAGTCCACGCGCAGCGAGGCGTACTCGGGAATGCGCCGGGACTCGGTTTCCAGGAAGGTGCCCTTGAAGTAGGCGGGAATGGAATAGTAGACCACCCAGTACGCCAGCCAGTTCATCATGATGGTGGACACCACCTCGTGCACGTTGAACTTGGCCTTCAGGTAGCCGGGTATCGAGGCCCACAAGGCGCCGCCGAGTGCCGCGCCCAGCAGCATGACGAAGAGCATCAGCGGCTTGGACAGTTCCAGGCTCAGGCCCAGGGCCGTGGCCACGAGGCCTCCGATGAGCATCTGGCCGGCGGCCCCGATGCTGAACAGGCCGGTGCGGAACGCGAAGGCCACCGACAGCCCGGTGAGCACCAGGGTGGTGGCGGAGGCCAGGGTGTTGCCTATCCGCTCCAGGTTCATGAGGCCGCCGCGGAACAGGAAGGAGTATCCCTTGAAGGGGTCCGCGCCCGTGAGCGCCATGAAGATGGCGCCGGCGACCAGGCCCAGGAGCACGGCCGCCAGCGCGGTGAAGAGGGATCTGGTCCGGTTCATGCATGTCCTCCGCTCGCGACGCCGGCCATCATGAGGCCTATCTCGCCTTCGTTCGTCTCGGCCGGCAGCTTCATGCCGGTCAGCTCGCCATGGCTGATGACCGCGATGCGGTCGGACAGGTCCATGACCTCGTCCAGCTCCAGTGACACCAGGAGCACGGCCTTGCCGCCGTCGCGCTGCTCCACCAGGCGCTTGTGTATGTACTCGATGGAGCCCACGTCCAGGCCTCGCGTGGGCTGCACCGCGATCAGCAGCTCCGGGTCGTGGCTGATCTCCCGGCCGACGATGGCCTTCTGCTGGTTGCCGCCGGACATGGTCCTGGCTATGGAGAGCGTCCCCTGCCCGGCGCGCACGTCGAAGGCGTCCATCAGCTTGGCCGCGTGGGCGCGTATGGCCTTGCGGTTGATGAAGCCGCGCTTGGAGAAGGGCTCGAGCCCGTAGATCTCCAGGATGAAGTTCTCTTCCATGGTGTAGTCAAGCACCAGTCCGCGCTTCTGCCGGTCCTCCGGGATGTGGGCCATGCCGCCGCGGATGCGCCCGCGTATGCTGGCATGGGTCATGTCCTTTCCCATGAAGAGGATGCTGCCCGACTCCGCCTTGCGCAGCCCGGTCAGGGCCTCGACCAGCTCGGTCTGCCCGTTGCCGTCCACGCCAGCCAGGCCCAGGATCTCGCCGCGCCGGACCTGGAGGCTGAAGTTCTTGACCGCCTGGGTCTTGCGGCTGGACTGGACGCAGAGGTCCTTGATGTCCAGCACCACCTCGCCCGGCTCGCGGTCCCGCTTGTCCACCTTGAAGCTCACCTGGCGGCCGACCATCATCTCGGCCATGACCTGGGTGGAGGTGCCGGCCACGTCGACGGTGCCCACCACCTTGCCGCGGCGGATCACCGTGCAGCGCTCCGCGATGGCCTTGATCTCCTTGAGCTTGTGCGTGATCAGGATGATGGACTTGTCCTCGGCCTTGAGGTTCCGCATGATCTTCATGAGATCCACGATCTCCTGCGGGGTCAGCACCGCGGTGGGCTCGTCGAAGATGAGCACCTCGGCGTCGCGGTAGAGCATCTTCAGGATCTCCACGCGCTGCTGCATGCCCACGGAGATGTCCTCTATCCTGGCGTCCGGATCGACGTCCAGCCCGTAGCGCACGGACAGCTCCTTGATGCGCCGGGAGGCGTCCGCCGTCTTCAGGAAGGGCCCGTTGACCGGCTCGATGCCCAGGATGATGTTCTCCGTCACGGTGAAGTTGTGCACCAGCTTGAAGTGCTGGTGGACCATGCCTATCCCCAGGGCGTTGGCCACGTTGGGGTTGTGTATCTGCACTTCCTTGCCGCGCACCTTGATGACGCCGGAATCCGCCTTGTAGAGCCCGAACAATATGCTCATGAGGGTGGATTTCCCGGCCCCGTTCTCCCCGAGGAGCGCGTGTATCTCCCCCTTGCGGAGCTGTATGCTGATATCGTCGTTGGCCAGGATGCCGGGAAAACTCTTGCTGACATTCAACATCTCGACGATGTGTTCCATGGACCCTCCAAACAGAAGTCGAACTGGTGGCGCCCCAGTATAGTGCATTTCCGCGCGCAGGCACAAATAAAAGCGCCCGGAATGGCGTCAGCCGAACCGGGCGCTCCGCATCGGGAAACGACGCTTACTTTATCAGGGTGCCCTGGACGTCGGCGACCACGACCGCGCCGCTCTGGAGGAGGGCGAAGACGGCCTGGACCTTGGCCTGCACGTCGGCGGACAGGTTGGGGTTGGCGGCGGGGATGCCGATGCCGTTGTTCTTGGCGTTGAAGACCAGGGTCTGCCCGCCGGGGAACTTGCCATCGAGCTCGGCCTTGATCATGTCGAAGGCGGCGGTGCCGATGCCCTTCATGGCGCTGGTCAGGATGATGGACTTGGTGCCGTCATAGATGCCTTCGGGGTACTGGTCGACGTCGACGCCGATGATCCAGGCGGTCTTGCCGGCCACGGCGCGGGACTTCGCCTCGTTGATCGCGCCCACGCCCACGCCGCCGGCGGCGCAGAAGATGGCGGTCACGCCCTTGTCGAACATGGAAGCGGCGATCTGCTGGCCGGCGGCCACGTCGCTGAAGGAGCCCTGGTACACCACGTTCTCGGCCTTGAGGACGATCTTGGTGCCGGCATTGGCGTTGGCGTAGGCCACGCCCTGCTGGAAGCCCCAGTTGAACTTCTGGACGGCCGGGATCTCCATGCCGCCGATGAAGCCGAACTCGCCGGCCTGGATCTGGAGGGCGGCGGCGTAACCGGCCACGAAGCCGGCTTCATGCTCGGCGAAGAAGATGGACACGGTGTTGGCGCCCACGACCGGGGTGTAGTCGCCGGAGTGCGGGTTGCCGTCGATGAGGACGAACTTGGCGTCGGCGTACTTGGTCTGGGCCTGGAAGATCGAGGTCTCGAACTTGAAGCCGGGGGTCACGATGAACTTGAAGCCGGCATCGTAGAGGTTGCCGATTTCCTTGATGTAGTCGGCTTCGGTGGTGCCGGTGGGCTTCAGGTACTTGGTCTCGACGCCGAGCTCGGTGCCGGCGCGGAGGATGCCTTCCCAGGTGCCCTGGTTGAAGGACTTGTCGTCGATGGTGCCGGCGTCGGTCACCATGCCGACCTTGAGGGCGGCGACGGGGGCTTTCTCGGTCTTGGCGCAGCCGGTGAAGGCAATGGCCACGACGAGCAGAGCGAAAAGGATGGTGCGAATCTTCATGTTCCTGATCTCCTTCTTCCCATTTTTGGGGTGGGCGATCATACTAGCCCCATACAGGCGAAAATGCAAGCACTACTTAGCATTTTTTCACCCGTTGCGGCGGTATTCCGCGCCACGGCCCCGTTCATCGCAGGCCGTCGATGAATTCCTCCGCCGCCACCTCGTCCGGCGGGACGACGATCTCGCCGGAGACGATGCGCACTGAAATGTCACGCAGGGCGTCCGCGTAGGCCTCGGGCAATCCGCTGGCCACCCAGGAGATGCCTTCCTGCGCGATGCCGGCCTTCCGGTAGCCGCCCTCGGCGACCACGCCCAGGAAGGCGTCGCGCCCGATGCGGTAGACCATCCGGTCCACGTGCTTGACCATGGAGGCGGGAACGGAGGCCGCCAGGGCCTGCCTGGCCGGATCCGGGTCGGCCGCGTAGGCGGCCGCCAGGTCGACGTCCGCCCCGAGCACCGGGATGCCCAGCCTGGAGGCCGCCTCCACGACGCCCGCGCCGGCCGCCCCCGCCACGTTGAAGAACACCTTGATGCCGGCCTTCTGCGCGAGCGAGGTGGTGTAGTACGCGGCCTGGTTGGTGTTGGCGAAGGCCGCGGAGCCGCGCCCCAGGAAGGCCCAGGTGAGCCTGCCCCTCAGGCGGAGCTCCGGGTTGGTCCACGCCGCCCCCGCCATGAATCCGGCCAGGTAGCGGTGGGCGACCGGCATGTCCATGCCGCCTATGAAACCCACCTTGGCCTCCCGGCCGGCGTCGAGCGAGATCAGCCCGGCCGCCGCGCCCATGAGGAAGGCTCCTTCGTGCTCGGAGAAGGAGACGCAGGTGATGTTGGACGCGGCCGTCAGGTCCGGCACGAAGCCGTCGATCAGGACGAAGCGTATGCCGGGGAATTCACGGGCCACGCTCATGAGGGAATCCGAGAAGAGGAAACCGACCGCGAAGACCAGGTTGCGGCCCTCCTGCGCCATGGCGCGCAGCACGGCCCGCCGGTCGCTGCCCTCCGGCGTCTCCGTCAGGCGTATGGTGAACTCGTCGCCGAAGCGCTCGTCCGTCTCGCCCTCCACGCGTCCCTTCCATTCGGTCGCCAGGAGGAGCGCGCCCTCGCGGGCGGAGCGGTTGATGGACATGTCGGACACGCCGCCGGTCTCCATCACGATGCCGATGCGCAGCATGCGCTCCGGCCCGGCCTCCGGACCGTCCTCGCGGGAAGCGGGTCCGCACGAGGCGCCGAGGACCGCCAGCGCCGCCAGGGACGCGAGAGCCAGGACGCCGCCGATTCGTTTCATTCGCCGCCTCCGGCCTTCCCGGCCAGTTCCGCCACGATGGCGACGCCCCCGGAGGCCCCGAGCCGGTCCGCGCCGGCCTCGAGCATCCGCAGGGCGTCATGCGGGGACCTGATGCCCCCCGAAGCCTTGACCTTGAGCCGGTCGCCGACGGTCGCGCGGATGAGGCGCACGTCCTCCGCGCTGGCGCCGCCGGTGCCGAAGCCGGTGCTGGTCATCACGAACCCCGCGCCCGCCCGCTCGGCCGCCTCGCAGGCCTTCACCTTCTCGCCGTCGGTCAGGTAGCAGGCCTCGATGATCGCCTTGACGACGGCCGTGCCCGCGGCCTCGACCACCGCGCGGATGTCCGCCTCCACCTCGTCCCAGCGGCCAGACTTGGCCGCGCCGACGTTGATCACCATGTCCAGTTCCCGCGCGCCCTGGGCCACCGCCAGCCGGGCCTCTTCGGCCTTGACCGGGCTGGCGTTGGCGCCGAGCGGGAAGCCGACGACGGCGCAGACCGTGACGCCGGTACCGGCCAGCTCCGCCGCGCACAGGGGCACCCAGTGGGGGTTCACGCAGACGGCCGCGAACCCGTTGGAGAGGGCTTCCGCGCAGCAGTCGCGGACCTGCCGCTCGGTGGCCGTCGCCTTCAGCACGCTGTGGTCGATGGCGGCTGCGACGCCCGCCTTGGTCCGGTCCTTGGGCATGTCGTGCTCCCTGACGGTCATATTTCGAAGCGGCGGGAAAGGTACTCCCGCCTCGTGCCGACGAGCTCCTCGAGCTCGGCGAGCATGGCCGGGTTGGCCCTGCCGGCGATCGGGTAGACGAAACGCTCGGTCTCGTCGGAGTAGCGCTTGATGAACTCGATGTCCGTGGTGTAGCCCAGCGAGATCATGTTGCTGATGCGGTCGGCGGCCTTGAGGACCAGGGCGTTGGCGGAGCCGAACTCCAGGATGCGCGTCAGGAACTCCGGCTTGGTCTCCACCGGCCGCCGGGTCACCTCGAGGACCAGCTTGTAGACCTCGGCGCTCTCCTCGTCGATCCCCAGGATGCGGTCCCGGTCCAGGTCGGGAACGTCCTCCACCAGGTCGTGGATGACCGAGGCCTTGAGCAGCACCCCGTCGATGTACCCGTAGTCCATGAGTATGCCCATGGTGTCGATCTGGTGGCGGAACATGTTCCCGCCCGAGCGCCTGCGCTTGCCGATCAGCACGGTAGCCAGCTGGATGTACGGCGCCAGGTGCATCTCCTTGAGCCGGATCATGCCGACCCGGTCCATCGGCTCGTCGCGGGGGGCGGGCGGCTGGACGGTCGGCTGCTTGAGCGGGCGCCCGGTCCTTGGCATCGCCCCTCCTACGCCAGATCCCCGAGGTAGCGCTCGAGCTTCCCTGCCCTGGCCCTGGCGGCCTCGAGCTTCTCGCGCTCCTTGGCGATCACGTCGGCGGGCGCGCTGGCGGTGAAGCCCTCGTTCCCGAGCTTGGCCTCCACGCGGGCGGCGAACTGGCGTTCCTTTTCCGCGTCCTTGCGGAAGCGGGCGGCCAGCTGGGCGACGTCCACGGCCTCCCGGGCGAAGGCGTAGCACTCGAAACCCCGCCCGGCCAGGGAGAGGGCGCCGGCCGGCTTGGCCGTCACCGTCTCCACGGATTCCGCGTTGGCCAGCAGCATGGCCAGCGCCGCGTTCCGCGACAGGAAGTCCATGCCGTCCCAGCCCTCGTCGCCCCGCACGGCGATGCGCAGTTTCTTCTCCGCGGGGATGCCGAACTCCGCCCTGAGCGCCCGCACCAGGGTCACCAGCTCCTTGAGGGCGCCGAAGCGCGCGTCCAGGGCCGGGTCGCGGCGCGACGCCTCGTCGGCCGGGTAGGCCTTGACGATGAGCCTGCCCCTGGCGCCGGGCAGCTTGCCGTAGATCTCTTCCGTGACGAAGGGCAGGAAGGGGTGCAGGAGCCGGAGCGACTCCTCGAGCGTGGCGACCAGGACGGTCACCGCCCGGTCCTTCTCGGCGGGGTCCTCCGAGCGCGTGGAGAGCTTGGTGGCCTCCAGGTACCAGTCGCAGAAGTCGTTCCAGAAGTACTCGTACACCGCCGAGGCCGCGTCGTTGAAGCGGTAGGACGACAGGGCTTCCTTCACCGCAGCGGCGGCCGCGTTGAGCCGGTGGCGGATCCACCGGTCCGCGTCGACCAGGGACGGATCCTCGACCAGCTCGCGGCCTTCCAGGTTCATGAGGATGAAGCGGCTGGCGTTCCACACCTTGTTGGCGAACTTGGAGCCGAGCTTGAAGCTCTCCTTGTCCACCAGCACGTCCTGTCCCTGGCTGGTCAGGAAGGCCAGGGTGAACTTGAGGGCGTCGGCGCCGAACTCGTCCACGATCTCCAGCGGGTCGATGCCGTTCCCCAGGCTCTTGGACATCTTGCGGCCTTGCTTGTCCCGGACCAGGGTGGTGATGTACACGTCGCGGAACGGGGCCTGGCCGGTGAACTCCATGCCCGCCATGATCATGCGGGCCACCCAGAAAAAGATGATGTCGTAACCGGTCACCAGCGCGGTGGTCGGGTAGAACTTGCGCAGGTCGGCGGTGTCGGCCGGCCAGCCCATCACGCTGAAGGGCCACAGCCAGGAACTGAACCAGGTGTCCAGCACGTCCTCGTCCTGCCGCAGTTCCGTGGACTGGCACTTGGGGCAGATCGAGGGCTCCTCTCGCGCGGCCATCACCCAGCCGCAGTGGTCGCAGTACCAGACCGGGATCCTGTGCCCCCACCAGAGCTGGCGGCTGATGCACCAGTCGCGGATGCCGGTCAGCCAGTGCTCGTACGTGTTCTCCCAGCGCTGGGGATAGAACTTCACCTCGCCGTCGCGCCAGGCCTTGAGGGCCTTGTCGGCCAGGGGCTTCATCTTCACGAACCACTGCTCGGAGAGGTAGGGCTCCACCGCGGTGTGGCAGCGGTAGCAGTGGCCGACCGCGTGGGTGACGGGCTTTTCCTCGATGAACAGGCCGAGCGACTTGAGATCCTCGACCACCAGCGTGCGGGCGTCCCTGGCTTTCAGGTTGCGGTACTTGGCGGGCACGGCGTCGTTGAGGGTGCCGTCCGGATTGAGTATGTTGATGCGCTCCAGGCCGTGGCGGTTGCCCACCTCGAAGTCGTTGGGGTCGTGGGCCGGGGTGATCTTCACGAGGCCGGTGCCGAACTCGCGGTCCACGTAAGCGTCCGCGATGAGGGGGATCTCGCGGTCCGCGAGCGGGAGGAGCAGTTTTTTGCCGACGAGCGCCTGGTACCGGGGGTCGTCGGGATGGCAGGCCACCGCGGTATCGCCGAGCAGGGTCTCCGGGCGGGTGGTGGCTATCTCGACGGAGCCGGAGCCGTCGGCGAAGCGGTACCGTATGTGGTACATGGCGCCCGCCTCGTCCTCGTGCTCCACTTCGTCGTCCGCCAGGGCGGTGCCGCAGGAGGGGCACCAGTTCACGAGATACTTTCCTCTATAGATGAGGCCGCGTTCGTACAGGGTGACGAAGACCTCGCGCACCGCGTTGGACAGCCCGGCGTCCATGGTGAAGCGCTCGCGGCTCCAGTCGCAGGACGCGCCGATCTTCTCCAGCTGGCGGGTGATGACGGCGTGGTGCTCGTCCTTGACCTTCCAGGTCTCTTCCAGGAACTTCTCCCGCCCCAGGTCCCGGCGCTTGATGCCCTTCTCGCGCAGCTTCTTCTCCACCACGTGCTGGGTGGCGATGCCGGCGTGGTCCGTGCCGGGCACCCAGAGCGTGGGCCTGCCGGTCATGCGGTGGTAGCGGACCAGGATGTCCTGCAGCGAGTTGTTGAGGCCGTGGCCCACGTGCAGGACCCCGGTAACGTTGGGAGGGGGTATGACGACGACGAAGGGCTTCTTCCCGTTGGGCGCGACGGGGGCGAAATGCCCCTCCGCCTTCCAGGCCGCGTACACGCGGTCCTCGAATTCCTTGGGATCGTAGGCCTTTGCGAGCTCTATGGCATTCATGTGAAACCCTCCGGTGCGCAACGACCACTGTAGCAAAAAGCCCGTGCAGTTGCAACGCGCACCGGGCTTGCGCCCGCGGGGCCGCGGGCCTATGCTTTGCGCGGGGGATCGGACCATGGACAAGCACACGCACAGGCGCGGCACGGAGCGGCGCGCGTTCGGCATTTTCATCGCTTCGCTGGCGGCCACCATGGTGGTCCTGTTCGCCGGTTTCTTCATCGGCACCGCCGTGAGGAACGCCAGGCAGCTGGACGACACCATCCTGGCCAGCGGCAGGGCCCTCTTCCAGGAACTGGTCCTGGCCCGGCGCTGGGCCGCCGGCTACGGGGGCGTGTACGTCAGGAAGGGCCCCGGCGTGGAGTCCAACCCATGGCTCGTCGACCCGGACCTGCAGGCGGCCGACGGCTCCTGGCTGACCCTGCGCAACCCATCGCTCATGACCAGGGAGATCTCCGAGCTGGCGACCGCGGCTTCCGGCTTCAGCTTCCGCATCACCAGCCTGCGCCCGATCAACCCGGGCAACGCCCCGGACGCCTTCGAGCGGGAAGCCCTGGCGCGGTTCGAATCCGGCGCGACCGAGCACTGGGCAACCGTGGACTCGCCTGCCGGACTGGAGTTCCGCTACATGGGCGCCCTGCCCGTGGAGGAGTCCTGCCTCGCGTGCCACGCGGTGCAGGGCTACCGGGTCGGCGACGTGCGCGGCGGCATCTCGGTGACCATCCCGGCGGAGAACGTCCATCGCGAACGGGCCAGGACGGAGCTGATCATGGCCCTGGCCTCCGCGGTCATCCTGGCGGCCACGCTGGCCCTGGTGTACGCCTTCGTGGCCAGCCTGCGCCGCAAGCTGGAAAAGGCCAGGGCCGAGCTGGAGCTGGCGGCAGTCACCGACCCGCTCACCGGCATGTACAACCGCCGTTACGGCATGGATCGCTTCCAGCGGGAAGTGGAGAAGGCCGCCCGCCTGGGGACGCCGCTCTCCTGCGCCATCCTGGACACCGACGACTTCAAGAAGCTGAACGACACCCTGGGCCACCTGACGGGCGACGCCGCGCTCAAGACCGTGGCCTCCTGCCTGCAGGCCGGGCTGCGCTCCTACGACATGGCGATGCGCTACGGCGGCGAGGAGTTCGTGCTGGTGCTGCCCGGCGTGCGCGCGGAGGAAGCGCTGTCCGTCTGCGAACGGATGCGCCAGCGGATCGAGGAGCGCGGGCGCGAGTCCCTGCCGGAAGGCGCGGCGCTGAGCGTCAGCGTGGGCATCACCGCGTACTACCCGCCTTCCGACGCGGCGGCGGCGGTCTCGGACAAGCCGGATCCGGCCGCGATCATGGACGAGCTCCTGAAAAAGGCGGACTCTGCCATGTACCGGGCCAAGACGGAGGGAAAGAACCGCTGCATCCTGGGCTGAGCGCCGCCGGTTTGCCAGCGCCGCGCTTCCGGGATATACTTGAGTCGGGACTCGCCGGACCGGGAATGCGGACCGGAAATGCGGATCGGGCCCCTTTAGAAGGAGGATTTTCATGGCGGAAAAGAACAAGCAGCCGAAAGAACCCAAGAAGAAGGCCCAGAAGACCCTTTTGGAGAAGCGCAAGGAAAAGCGCGAGAAGGCCGCCAACAAGCACGAAGAATAGACGAAAATCGTCCGGCTTGCCGGACTCGTCCGGCAAGCCGGACGGTGGAAATGGGACGCCCCGGCCGCAGGCCGGGGCGTTTTTCGCGCGAGCGGGCGAGCGGAAACCGCGCCGCGCGCCGACGTGCAGCGTGGCGCCGGTCCGCAGGAACGGCGCGGGAACCCGCATGGGCGCGCGGGGCGTTGCAGCGGAGCACGCGGTCAGCCGCCGCCCGGGCGGCTGACGCGCCCGGCGACTCAGGGATTGCCGGCTTCGGCCTTGTCCTTTTCTGCGCGGTCCTCGCAGGTGCTGCAGAGCTGGCTGATGTTCTTGAGCTCGCGGGCCTGCGCGACGGTGCCGCTGAAGATCTCGTCCGTGCGGTCCGAGTTGATGCGGTAGCAGTCGGAATAGATGTGGAAGCGTTCGCCGGACTTGGTCCAGTAGACCAGGTTGTCGCCGGTGAGATCCTGGACGCGGGCGGTCTGCTCGGCGTACTGCTCCTGGGACGGGGGGTTGAAGTCCGCGCCGAGCAAGCCCGCGGCGACGAGCGCGATGATGGCTATGGTGCCGACGAGCCCCTTCTGCTTGCCGCTCAGGTTCTTGTTGGTGAAGATCAGCACGACCAGCGGCAGGAAGGCGATGATGGCGACGATGGCACCGAGCTGGTTCTGCATGAAGAAGCGGAAGCCGTCCTTCTCGGAGGCCGGGTCCAGGCGGTTCGCCTTCTTCCACATGAGCGATCCGGCGACGGCGAAAGCCAGGTCGGCCGCGATGAAGACGATGAGCCAGAGCATGCTGACCGGGGGCTTGCGGAGCGCGAGTATGGCCCAGACCTCGAAACCGATGGCGACGATCCATGCCAGGATGGACAGGAGCCTGAGCGTCCCGGCGCGTTTCCTGCTCTCAGGAGCGGCGACGAACGGCTTGGTTTCCCCGGCCGCGGCGGCGGACGGAGAGCCGTTCCCGACCTTGGTCACTTTTTTCTTGGTGCCTGTATCCGGCATGTCATTCCCCCTCGGAAGAACGTTGATGATGGGGCGCGGCGACCGCCGGCCGATCGGCTTGCGGAGGCCCGCTCCGCCGATTGTACGCCATCCGGGCGGAAAATAAAACGGCCGGAGGACGCGATGGCTCGCGGTCGCCGCTCAATGGCCGGACGCCCCGGCCGCCAGGCGCTCGAAGCGCGACACCTTCTCCTCCACCATCCCGGCGCCCGCCAGCCAGAAATCCGGGCGGCTGATGTCCACGCCCAGGTGCCTGGCCGCGACCTCCTCGGCCTCCATCCGGCCGGTGTCGCGCAGGAGGCCGACATAGGCTTCCGGGAAGCGCGGGCCGAGCTCCCGCCTGCGGGCATACACGCCCAGGCTGAACAGGTAGCCGAAGGAATACGGATAGTTGTAGAAACTGGTCCCCGTCATGTGGAAATGGAGCTTGGAAGCCCAGTACCACTCGTCGTAGCCGGACAGGGAATCCCCGTACCACTCCTCCCAGGAAGCGCGCATGAGGCCGCACAGGGCGTCCGGTCCCAGGGGGCCCGAAGGCCGCGCCTCGCGGAGCCGGCACTCGAACTCGAAGCGGGCGGGTATGTTCACGAGGAAGGTGGCGGCGTCCTGGGCGTCCGACCAGGCCAGCTCGAGCCCGGCAGCCCCGGCGTCGCCGCCCGCGGCCGCCTCGGAGGCCAGGAAGTCCCCCAGCGCGGCCTCCGCGAAGGTGCTGGCCGTCTCGGCGAGCGTCATGGGGTAGCGCGACTCCATGCGCGGCACCGCGCGCAGGACCTCGCCGTGCCAGGCGTGCCCCAGCTCGTGGGCGAGGGTGGACAGCTCGGACAGGGAACCCCGGTAGGTGGTGTACACGTACGGGTTGCGGGACTTGGGGAAGCGGGTGCAGTAGGCGCCCGGCCGCTTGCCGTCCATGTCGCGGCCTTCCATGCGGCCGGCGGCGGCCATCCGGTCCACGAACTCGCCCATGGCGGGGTCGACGGCGGCGAAGGCCCTGCGCACGATGGAGACTCCCTCATCCCAGGGTATGGCCCGGCCCGCCGGGCCGCCGGGGGACGCGGGCGCCGGGGCCAGGATGTCCCATGGACCGAGCCGTTCCACGCCGCAGAGCCTGGCCTGGGCGCGCAGGGCCCTCCGGCCCAGTTCGCGGGACTGTCGCAGGGCGCCCATGAGCGCGTCCAGGGTGGGCCTGCCTATCCGACTCATGTGCAGCGACTCGTCCAGGCAGCCCACGGGCTCGACGCGGGAGCGGAGGCCGGCCTCCGCCTGCCGCCAGCCGGAAATGGCGTTCAGTATGGAAGAAAAGCTCTCCTGGTGGGCGGCCATGGCCTCGTTGATGCCGCGCCAGGCAGCCTCGCGCAGCGTGCGATCAGGCCGCTTGAGGAGGCTGGACGCGGAGGCCAGGCCCATGGCCGTCGCGCCGCCGCCGGGCTGGGCGACCGTGCACCGGAGCGTCCCCGTCAGGTTGGTGTAGAGGTTGCCCCAGGCGGCCAGCCCGTCCGGAGCCATGGTGGACAGGGTGCGCTCCATGTCCAGGCTCAGGAGCCGCGGCCTGAGCCTGCGCTCCCGGGACAGGAGGAAGCGGTGGCCGTGCAATGCCGGATCGGCGCAGGCCGGCCCGCAGAAGGCGTCGAAGAACGCGTCCGGGGCGTGGGCCATGACCAGGGCGTAGCCGGCGGCCGCCGTGTCGAGGCGCGCGTCCAGGCCCTGCAGGAGGCCGCGCAGGCGCTTGGCCTCCGCATCCGAGCCGTCCACGCTGGACAGGCAGTTGACGTACACCTGGAGCGAGCCCAGGATGGTGCGGGCTTCCTCCAGCCCGAGGGCGAACGACCCGCAGGCTGCCAGGAGCGCGGCGTCGGTCACCGGGTCGAGGGCCGAGGCCCCGGCTGCGCGGGTCCCGATGAGTTCGCCCGCCGGCTCCAGTCGCGCGAGCAGATCCTTCACGGCGTCCAGGTCTTCCCTGAACCGCGGGGAATCGAGCGCGGGGTATTCCTCATCCAGGTTCCAGGCCGGCCCCTGGACGGGCGTTTTCGCGGAGTCTTGTGTCGCGTTCATGGGCGGACTCTAGCACGGCTCCCCGGGGCGGGCAAGCCGACCCGTCCCGCGCGGCCCGCATTCCGCTTGCAGACGCCGGGATTTGCGTTCTATGATCGCGGGTATGAATGCCGCCAGGGTCCGCGAACCCGTGATTGAGGTCGACAGCATCTTCACCCCGTTCGACCGGGCCGTGTCCAGGGTGCACGCCCTGCTCTTCGGGCGCACCCGCGGACTGACCCTGGCCGCGACGGTGGCGCTCTACGGCCTGGGCATGGTGCTCCTGGGAAACAGGCTGGGGGTGTCCGCGAATTTCATGGTGGTCATCCCGGTCATCGTGGCGGCCGTGGGCTACGGTCTGGCGGGCGGCCTCACCGCCGGCTTCCTGGGCCTGCCGCTCAACCTGGCGCTGTTCTACGCGCTCGGCCACCCGGAATACTCGCCCGCCTCCAAGCTGGCCGCCGAGCTCTCCGGGCTGGCGGTCGGCACGTCCATCGGCTACCTCTCCGACTTCTACAAGAAGCTCTTCATCGAGCGCACCATGCGCAAGGAGATGGAGGACGAGCTGAGGCGCGCCCTCCGCGACAAGGAAGCGCTGTTCCGCGAGGTGCACCACCGGGTCAAGAACAACCTCAACCTGGTCAAGAGCCTGATCGGCCTGCAATCCCGGCGGTCGGAGGACCCCGCGTTCAAGCGCGCGGCCGCGGACCTGCTCAATCGCATCATGTCCATATCGCTCATCCACGAGCAGCTGTACCGCAAGGCCGAGCTGTCGTCGGTCTCCATGGACGAGTACCTGGGCCAGCTGGTGCGGAGCGCGACCGACAGCGCCGCGGACCCGGACTACCCGCCCGAGGTGGAGGTCGCCTGCGCCAGGAGGGGCCTTTCCATGGACGCGGCCGTTCCCCTGGGCCTGGCCGCCAACGAGGCCATCACCAACGCGCTCAAGCACGGCAGGCCCCGGGGCAAGCTCCGGATCAGCGTCCGCTTCGCCAGGCTGGAGGACGAGTACGTGCTGGAGGTCAGGGACGACGGGCAGGGTTTCCCCTCCGGGGACGGCGGTCCGGGCCCGGAGGAGGAATCCGGCTCCAAGCTCGGCCTGACCCTCATGGACATCCTGGCCGGCCAGCTGGGCGGCCGCGCGGGATACTGGCGCGAGGACGGCTTCACCATCTTCAAGCTGACCTTCCCCGCGTACAAATCCGGGGAGACGGACTGAGCCCGATGCGCGGCTTCCTCAAGGCCCTGGTGGCCGTTTCCGGCCTGGCCTTCCTGCTCACCCTCTCCATCAACATGGCGCTGGCGTTCCGCATGGGCAGGCAGGCCGCGCCGGTCTCCGAGGCCGACGGCCGCGAGGCTCTCTTCCATATCATAGCCATCCTGCCGGAATCGGACGGCGACGGCTTCTACGCCGACGCGCTCGCGGCCATGCACCGGGCCGCGGGAGACTCCGGGGCGGTCATGCAGGTCCTGCGCTACGCTCCCGCCGGCAGGGGGGAGTCCGCCGCCAGGATGCTCGCCCTGGCCGCCGAGCTGGAACCGGACGCGGTGATCGCCGCCCTGCCCCAGGAGCCGGGGATAACCGAGTCGACCCAGGCGCTGGCGGCCGCCGGCATCCCGCTGGTCACCCTCGAGTCGGACGCGTCCGGCGGTTCGCGCGCGGCCTTCGTGGGGACCAACCCCTACGGCATAGGCACCCTGGCCGCGAAGGCGGTTGCGGAAGGCTTTCCGCAGGGGGCGGACGTGGCCCTGGTGCTGGCGAGCGCCTGGGCGGACGCCCGGGGGGCGACCATCGTGGCGGGCTTCATGCAGGGCCTGCGTTCGCGTCCGGACATCAGGCTTGCCATGACCCGCACGGCCGCGGCCGGGCCGGCGGCCAGCGAGGAGATCGTGCGCGAGCTGCTCGGCGGCCGCGCCGGCATAGACGTGGCGGTGTTCACCGGCGCGCGCGACGCGGAAGGCGCGGCCCGCGCCCTGATCGAATACGACCGGGTGGGGGCGTTCGCCATCGTGGGTTTCGGGGACGATCCCGCCCTGCTGGAGCTGATGGAGAGCGGCGTGGTCCTGGCGACCGTGGCCCGCTCGCCCGACCGGGCGGGCGAGGCGGCCGTGGCCGCCGCCATGAACCTGGCCAGGGGGGAACGGACGGGAGCCTACGTGGATCCCGGGCTGCGCCTCATCCAGGGGAACGGGGACGGGCAGTGAGGAAAGCGCCTTCGTTCCGCGGCCGGGTCATCGCCGCCGGCCTCCTGCCCATCATGCTCATGGGCGTGGCCGCCGCCTTCACGGCCGTCGCCGCCGGCTCCAGCGCACGCAGCGTGTCCGCGCTCTTCGAAACGGACCTCTTCCTGCGCGAGACCCTGGCGGGCGTGGACCAGATCGTGGGCCGGCTCGCCGCCTTCCTGGACACCAAGAACTCGGACGCCCTGCGCGCGTACATGAGGGAGGCCACCCGGCTCTCCGAGCGGGCTGCAGGGCTGGACGCCGGGCCGTCCAGGAGCGAGAACCGGCTCATCGAGAGCAACATAGCCATCCTCATACGCAGCCTCCTTGAGGAGAGCGAGGGCGCGGTGCGAGCCAAGCGGGGCCGCAACATACCCGAGTACGTGGCCCGGTTCCAGAAGGTGGAGGAACTGGCGTCCTTCATACGGGAGCGCGCGGACGCCCTGTCGCTGGAACGCCTGGAGCGGAACCTGGCCCGCTTCGACACGCTGGCGGCGGACCTGGACCGGTCGGGCAGGTTCCTGGCGGCCATGATCGCCTCCGCGCTGGCCTTCGCCGCCGCATCCACGGTGCGCTACGCGGTCAAGATGACCGACCCGCTGGCCAGGATGGCCGGGGCGGCCGCGCGCATCTCCGGCGGGGATTACGGCGGAGGGCCCCTCCCGGAGGGCGACGACGAGATCGGGCGGACCGCGCAGGCCTTCAACGTCATGCAGGCGAGCGTCGCCGCCCATGTCGCCGACATACGGGCAAAGGCCGCGGTGGAAGCCTCCCTGATGGACGAGCGCCTCAAGAACTTGTCCATGGCCGGACACCTGCGCAGCGCGGAGCTCAAGGCCCTGCAGTCCAGGATCAACCCGCACTTCCTCTTCAACACCCTGAACGCAGGCATCCAGTTGGCCACGGTGGAGGACGCCGACCGTACCCGCGTGTTCCTGGAGCGCCTGGCCGGCCTCATGCGCTACTCCTTCCGCGACCTGGACTCCCCCGTGGCCCTCGGCGACGAGCTGGCCTGCCTTCGGGA
>JAKLIU010000010.1 GCA_022709445.1 Spirochaetota bacterium
GTGGCCGCGGCCCGGGCCCAGGTCGAGTCCACGGTCTACCCGGCCTACCGCGCCCTGATCGACTACTTCGCCGCGCTGGAGGCCAAGGCCGGGGACGACGACGGGGCCTGGAAGCACCCGGACGGCGCGGCCTACTACGCCTGGTGCCTCCGCTCCTCCACCACCACGGAGCGCACGCCGGAGGAAGTCCATGCCATCGGTCTGGCGGAGGTCGAGCGCATAGAAGCGGAGATGCGGGTCCTCCTCGCCGCCCAGGGCGTGCGGGACTGCGCCAACCCCACCCGCGCGCTCAACGCCCTGGGCGCCGAGGAGCGCTTCCACTTCCCGGACACCTCCGAGGGCCGCGAAGCCTGCCTGGCCGAATACCGGCGCATCCTCTCGGACGTGGAAGCGCGGCTGGAGCCCTGGTTCTCCCTCAGGCCCAAGGCCAGGCTGGAGGTGAAGCGCATCCCCGAATTCCGCGAGAAGACCTCGGCGGGCGCCTACTACATGCCCGGCGACATGGGAGGGCTCAGGCCGGGCGTGTTCTACGCCAACCTGCGCGACATGAAGGAAGTGCATCGCTTCGGGATGAAGACCCTGGCCTACCACGAGGGCATACCCGGCCACCACTTCCAGCTCTCCATAGCGCAGGAGCGCAGGGGCCTGCCCCTGTTCAGGCGCTTCATCCCGTTCACCGCCTACGCGGAGGGCTGGGCCATGTACTCGGAGCTCCTTGCCCGCGAGATGGGATGCTACGAAGGCGACCCCTGGGGCCTCCTGGGCTCCCTGGACTCCGAGCTGTTCCGCGCCGTGCGCCTGGTGGTGGACACGGGCATACACTGCAAGAAGTGGACCAGGGCCCAGGCCATCGACTACATGCGCGCCCACGCGGCCCAGGAGCCCGAGAGCGTGGTGAGCGAGATCGAGCGCTACATCGTCATGCCCGGCCAGGCCTGCGCCTACAAGATAGGGATGCTCAAGCTGGTGGAGCTGCGCGACCGGGCCAGGGCTGCCCTCGGGGAGCGCTTCGACCCGCGCGCCTTCCATGACGTGGTCCTGCGGGACGGATCCATGCCCCTGGCCATCCTGGAGCGCCAGGTGGACGAATGGATCGATGCTGCCCGGACCGGGAAGTCCGTCCGGTGAAGCGCGGGGGGCTGGCCGGCGGACCGGCGGCCGGCGAAGCGGTGGCGCGGCCTGCCCGCTGGAGCGCCACCTTCGGGCGCCTGGATCCCGAGAAGCGCGAGCGTGTGCTCGGCTGCGCCAAGCGCGCCTTCGCCGAGCACGGCTACGCCGGCGCGAACATCAACCTCATCGCGGAGGACGCCAGGATCAGCGTCGGCTCGCTCTACAAGTACTTCAGCACCAAGCAGGACCTGTTCCTGGCCCTGATCGAGGGCTTCCACGACCAGATCACCGCGGCCATACGCGGCGTGCTGGACGCGGAGCCGGGCTTCCGGGGACGCGTGGCCGCGCTCATGAAGCTGGCCATCGAGAGCTCCACGGCCGACCCGGAGAGCGTGCGCATCTACATAGCCTGCACCACCGAAGAGCTCGCGCCCATGGCCGCCCTCCTGACGCGGGACATAGAGGAAGCCAGCGCCGTCCCCTACCGCCGCATGATCGAGGAAGGCCAGCGATCCGGCGAGGTGGACCCGTCGCTGGATCCGGGCTGGGCCGCCTTCTTCCTGGACAACGTCCTCATGCTGCTCCAGTACTCCTTCGCCTCGGCCTACTACCGCGAGCGCTTCGCCCTGTACACCGGGGTCCGCCCGGACGCGGAGCGGGCGGAGGCCGAGCTCCTGCGCTTCATGGAACGGGCCCTGGCCCCGCGCTGAGCCGGGCCCCGGACGACTCCTCAGGCCCGACCGGGTCCCTTCACGCCGGGCTCCTTCAGTCCCAGGGCCAGCAGGGCAGAGCCGGCCAGGAGCGCGGCTCCCAGGCTGAGCGACACGGAAAAGCTGCCGGTGGCCGCGTTCACCGCCTCCATGCCCCATACCAGGGCCACGGAAGCCTGGCCCGCCAGGCTGACCAGCCCGTTGGTGCTGCCTTCCGGCGTGGGCAGCGCCACCTCGGAGGCGTACTGCATGCCTATGGGGTTCACCGACACCAGGGCAAAGCCCAGGAGCACGCAGGACAGTGCGATGGGGATGAAGCCCGGCGCGAAGGCCAGGCCCAGGAGGCCGGGTACCGCCGCGCCCAGGCCGATGGCCATGAAGGGCCGCCGCCTGCCCGAGCGGTCGGACAGGGCCGGCATGATGAGCGCGCCGGCCACCCCTCCTACCAGCATGATGGCCATGACCAGACCGGCCTGGGTCGAGTCCAGCCCGCGCGGCCGCACGATGGCCTCCACCCAGGTGGTCACCCCGTTGAACACGCCCATGCCTATGAAGGCCATGGCCAGGTAGCGCCTGAAGGACGGCAGCGACAGGGCGTGAGCGAAGCCCTTGGTCTCCAGGGCCTTGACCCCCGCCGCGCTGTCGTCCGGCGGCAGGGCGGGTTTCTCCCTGGCCACCAGCACGAAGGCCAGGGCGCTGATCCCAGCGGCCAGACCGTAGGCCAGCTGGATGCGCGGCAGGCTCATGCCCTCGGCCAAGATGGGCGTGAGCACCAGGCCCAGGGCCGTGCCCACGATGTTGGACAGGGTGAACAGGCCCACCGCCGTGGCGCGCTCCCGGGCGGGACACCAGGCGGCGGGCACCTTGGTCCAGGCGTTGAGGAGGAAGGGCTGGGCGGCGGCGAGGCCGAGCGTGGCGGCGAAGGCCATCGCGTAATTGGAGCCCGCGAGGCCGCGCATGATCCCGAACGCAGCCGTCGCGACCGCGCCCAGGCCCACCATCTTCGCGAAGCCGAAGCGGTCGATGAGCCAGGAGACCGGCAGGGACAGGGGGATGAAGGCGATCATGAAGACCATGGCGAAGAGGCCGATCTTCAGCTCCGATACCCCGTAGAACGCGGCCGCCGCCCCGGCCACCGGCGCGTAGGAAATCCAGAGCGCCTGGATGGTCAGGTTCACCAGCATGACGACGCCCAGCACCGCGAAGCGGTAGCGGTAGGTCCGGTACGACGGATTGTCCATCTGTTTGCCTTCCTTCATTTCAGGCCACCGTGCGGTTCATGCGCTTGAACAGCCGCCGGTTGGCGCGGTACAGATCCTTGAGCAGGGACAGCCGCCCGTCCCAGAGCGCTTTCCGCTCCGGGTCGGGCCCGTGCGTCGCGGCGACGGGCACCAGGCGCGCGGCTTCCTCCAGGGAGGACAGGGCGCCCAGGCCGGCCGCCGCGGTCAGGGCCGCGCCCAGGGCTCCCGCGTTCTGCGGCTCGGCCGGCACCTCCACGGTCAGTCCGGTCACGTCGGCCAGGAGCCGGGCCATCGCCCGGGAACGGGCCACGCCCCCCACGAAGCGCAGGGGCCGGCCGCGCGAAGCCATGCGCGAGACGGCCTCGTACTGCCAGCGGCACTGGAGGGCCATGCCCTCGGCCACCGCGCGCACCAGGTCGCGCTTGCCGTTCCCCAGGCCTATGTTGAAGAACATGCCCCGGGCCCAGGGATCCTCGAAGGGCGAGCGGCTCCCGTGCAGCCAGGGAGCGAAGACGACCCCTCCGGCCCCGGCCGGCACGGCGGACACCGTCTCGTCCAGCATGGCGAAGAGCCGGTCGTCCTCGGCCCGGTCCGGGCTTCCAGCCGTTCCGGCGACCTCCGGGCCGCCGCCAAGGTACACCCCGATCTCGTCCCTAGCAAGGTGATCCCGCACCCACTCCATGCACTTGCCGGAAGTCTCCTGCTCGGAGATGTAGTTGTAGCGCCCCGGGATGGCTCCCATCACGGCCGCGGACCGGGTGGCGGTGTCCACCGAGCGCCGACCCACGGACGCGGCCACCCAGCCGGAAGTGCCCATGTAGGCATGCACGTCCCCGAGCCCGCATGCCCCGGAGCCCAGGGCGATGAGCGACAGGTCGCCGCCGCCGCCGAAGACCGGCGTGCCCGGCTCCAGGCCCAGGTCAGAGGCCGCTTCCGTGCCGAGCCCGCCCGCCCGTTCGGACGCGCCCATCACCGGCGGCAGGTGGGAGGGGTCCACCCCGAACATGGAGCACAGCTGTCCGCTCCAGCCCTGGCGGCCCGCGCGCGTATCGTACATGAAGGTTGCGTTGGCCGAGTCCGCGGTCATGGCCGCTCGCCCCGTCGCCCGCAGCACCAGGTATTCCTTGACGTCCAGCCAGGCGCGAGCCCGCGCGAAGGCTTCCGGTTCGTGCCTGCGTACCCAGCGGTATTTCCAGACCGGGTCCTTGGCGCTCGCGGAGACTCCCCCCGCTATGGAGAGCGAGGACAGGAGCCGGGTGATCTCCATGCCCTCCACGCGGAGCCCCCGTCCCAGGACCGCGTCCAGCTCCGCTGCTCCCCGCTGGTCCATGTAGCTCATGGCCGGGCGCACCGGGACGCCTTCCCCGTCCACCAGGACCAGGGACTGCATCTGGCAGCAGAAGGCCATGCCCCGGACCGATGCGGGAGCCACTCCGGCAGCCGCAAGCGTCGCCCGCGATCCCCGGGCTACGGCCGACCACCAGTCCTCCGGATCCTGCTCGGCGCCGCCGCCGGGCAGCATCGTTATGGGATAGCCGAAGCCTGCACGCGAGACCAGTTCCAGCGTGTCGCCCAGGCGGTAGAGGCAGGACTTGGCGCTGGTCGTCCCCACGTCAAAGGCGATGACGTAGCCGTCCGGGCTCACTTCCGGCCCCCGCGGGCGGTCCGGGAATACTTGTGCAGGAAGACCTGGTGCATGGCCCATGCCTCCACCGGGTGGAGGGGCACCGCCCCGCCCAGGAACTCGGCTTCTATGAAACTGCGGCATCCCTTTTCCAGCATGCGCGCGCAGAGCAGCGCCTCGGGAAGGGAGCGGCCGGCGGCGACCGCCCCGTGGTTGGCCAGGAGGCAGGCCATGCGCCCGGCCATGGCCCGGACCACCACGCGGGTCATCCGGCCGGAGCCCGGCAGGGCGTAGTCGGCCACCCTGAGGCTGGGGCCCACCACCTGCACGAAATCGTCCAGCACCGCCGGCACCTCGCGCCTGGCGGCCGCCACGGTGGACGCGGCCGCCGAGTGGGTGTGCACCACGGCGCCCAGGGCGGGCCTGGCCAGGTACAGGCTGCGGTGCATGGGCGCCTCGGTGGATGGCTTGCCCGCGCCCGTGACGCTCCCGCCGGCAAGCTCCACCACGACCATGTCGGCGGCGCCCAGGCTCCGGTAGTCGCGGCCGCTGGGCGTGATCACCATGCGGTCCCCGCCCAGGCGCACGGAAATGTTGCCCCAGGTCCCGTCCACCAGTCCGGTCTCCACCAGCTCGACGCCGGCCGCCCGCACCGCCTCCCGGGCCGCGGCCTCGTCGCCGTCGCCGAACTCCCGGTCCGTTCCGTTGCCGCCCGGGCCGCTCACAGGACCGCCCCTTCCACGTTCCGGAACACGCGCTCGAAGCGGGCCAGGGCTTCGTCGATCACCGCGTCGTCATCGGCCGCGCTGGTGTACATCCGCGAGCCGGCCAGGGTCACCAGGCCCTCGGCCGCGTAGGCCGCCCCGTATTCTTCCATCGCGCGCTTGCGCAGCTTGGCTTCCTTTATGGCCCCCACGATGCGCAGGGGATCCAGCCTGACGAACATGGCCCCCACGGTCTCCAGGTGGCATATGGAGCCCTGGTTGTACGCGACGAAGGGCAGGCCGTACTTGGCGATCAGGGCCTTGAGGCCGTCGGTCAGCCGGTCGCCGGCCCGGCCCGCCACGGCGCAGGCGTCGCGCTTCTCGATTTCCCTCAGGGTGAAGTAGCCGGCAGCCGCGGACAGGGGGTTGGCCGCCATGGTCCCGCCCACGTAGGCCTTCTTCTTCCCGCTTTCTAGCCCGGCGGCCATCAGCATGACCAGGTCCCGCCTGCCGCCCAGGCCGCCCGCCGAGGGGAAGCCGCCGGCGACCACCTTCCCGAAGGCGGTCAGGTCGGGCTTGACCCCGAACCAGCCCTGGGCACCGCCCAGGCCCACCCTGAAGGCCGTGACCACCTCGTCGAACACGAGGAGGGCCCCGTAGCGGTCGCAGAGTTCCCGCACGCCCGTGTTGTAGTCGCGGTCCACCGGCCGGGTGCCGCTCTCCGGTCCCAGGGGCTCCACCAGCACGCAGGCGGTGCCGCCGCGCAGCCGGTTGAAGGCCAGCACCCGCTCCAGCGAACCCAGGTCGTTGGGCGCGGCCTCGTCGGTGAGCGAGGTGCAGGCGGCCGGGATGCCGTGGGCCTCGAAACGGCCGGAGCGGGGCATCTTGAGGCTGTAGACCAGCTGGTCGCTCCAGCCGTGGTAGGCCCCGCCCATCTTGACCACGCGGCGCTTGCCGGTGGCCAGCCTGGCCACCCTGATTGCCGCCATGACCGACTCCGTGCCGCTGCCGAGCATGCGGAACATCTCCACCGACGGCATGTGGCGGCAGATTTCCCGCGCCAGTTCCAGCTCGTACTCGTGGAAGAGGCCGGTGGACGGCCCGCTCTCCCTGAGCAGCCCGATCACCTGTTCCAGCACCACGGGGTCGTTGCCGCCCAGCATGGTCGGCCCGCCGGCCTGCAGGAAATCGATGTAGCGCCTGCCGTCCGCGTCCTGGAGCCAGGGGCCTTCCGCCTTGCGCATCACCAGGGGAAAGGGATGATTGAAGGCCAGGTTGTGCTGCACCCCGCCCGGTATGAATTTCTTTGCCTCGGCGGTGATGGCCTTGGAGGCCGCGCAGTCCCGGTCGAGGGCGGCCAGGTAGCCGGCCATGGCGTCCGGCCTGATTTTCCGCACGGGCATGGCGAGCAGGGCGTCCAGGGCCCGGTAGATGGGCGCGGCGTCCGGGTAGCGGCTGATCGAGTATGACATGGATTCTCTCCTTGCATGTGGTCGTATTGACTGGTGAGTGATCACTCACTCATACAACTCTACCCCGGATTGGACTCCTGTCAAGCTGTTTTTTGCCTCGCCATCGGCCTCGGTGAGGCGGGCCCTTGTCCGGGCGGTTCGCTTCGGGGTACAAAAGGCCACCGGAGGATCATCCATGAGCGAAACCTGTCCCTGCGGCTCTGGCCGCGAATATACCGCCTGCTGCGCTCCCGTCATCGCGGGAAGCGCCCCCGCCGCAACCGCCGAGGCCCTGATGCGTAGCCGCTACACGGCCTACGCCAAGGGAGCCATCGACCACATCATGAAGAGCTGCGTGGCCGACGACGGCATCGACGAGGAAGCCACCCGGAAGTGGAGCGAGAGCGCCGACTGGAAGGGCCTCAGGATCCTGCGCACCGAGAAGGGCGGCCCGGGGGACAGCGAGGGCGTGGTGGAGTTCGTGGCCAGCTACGTGATGGACGGGCTCAAGGACGAACACCACGAGACGGCGCGCTTCGTCAAGCGGGACGGGAAGTGGCTCTACGAGACCGGGGAGGTCAAGACCGAGACCGTGGTGCGGGCCTCGCCCAAGGTGGGCCGCAACGACCCCTGCCCCTGCGGCTCGGGCAAGAAGTACAAGCAGTGCTGCGGCAAGTAGGCCCGCTCGCGTGAGCGCCCCCCGCTTCGGCCCCGTGCTGGCCCGGCCGGCGCGCCTGGGAGGCGGCGGGCCCGGGGCCATACCCGTGGTGCCCACGACGCTCTCGATGGCCGACACCCTGGCCCGCTGGAAGGCCCGATGGGGCATCGGCCGCTCCCGTGCGACGGTGGATCCCGGGCTCTACGCGGTCGGCAGGCCCGGCCCGGGCTCCCCGGTGATGGTTTCCTGCAACTACCGCATGAGCTTCGACCTCCTGCGCCGGTCCCTGGACGGCCTGGACACGTTCATCCTGGTCCTGGACACCAGGGGCGTCAACGTGTGGTGCTCCGCCGGCAAGGGCAGCTTCGGGACGGCCGAACTGGTCCGCAGGATCGCGTCCGTGCGCCTGGGATCCGTGGTCGGGCACCGCGTCCTGATCCTGCCCCAGCTCGCGGCCACGGGCGTGAGCGCCGTCGAGGTGAAGCGGCGTTCCGGGTTTTCCGTTCGATGGGGCCCGGTGCGTGCCGCCGACATCCGGCCCTGGCTGGAAGCGGGCATGGTCAAGGCGCCCGGAATGGCCCGCGTGCGCTTCGGCCTCGCAGACCGGCTGGTCCTGGGGCCCATCGAACTGGCCCACGCCCTGAAGCCCTCCCTGGCGGTCCTGGCTGCCTGCCTGCTCCTGGCCCTGCCCCCCGACGCGGCGTTCGGCGCCCGGCTGGCGTTCACCATCCTGCCCCTGGGCGCGTCGCTCGCGGCCGGAACCCTGCTCTTCCCCGCCCTCCTGCCCCTGCTCCCGTTCCGCGCCTTCTCGCTCAAGGGCCTGACCCTGGGCCTGGCCGTGGCCGCGCTCTGGTGGCTGGCCGCGCGCCCTCCCCTGGCCGCCGGACTGTCCCTGGCCCTTGCCTGCGCAGCGCTGGTTTCCTTCCTTGGCATGCAGTTCACGGGCTCCACCACCTTCACCAACCTGCGCGGGGTTAGGCTGGAGGTGAAGTACGGCGCCCCGGCCATGGCGGCCGCCGCGGTCCTGGGCGCCCTGGGGCTGTTCGCCTCGCGACTGTGGGCCGTCTGGCCCGGCGTCCGGTGAAAGGGGAACACGAAATGGAAACCAGGTACATCCTGGCCGGGACCAGCCTGGTCTTGGACACGGAAGCCTGCGTCGGCTGTGGAGCCTGCGTCGAAGTATGCCCCCACGCCGTGTTCGCCATGGAATCGGGCAAGGCGATCGTGGCAGCGCGCGGCCGCTGCATGGAATGCGGGGCCTGCGCCCTCAACTGCCCGGCCGCCGCCCTCTCGGTGGACAGCGGCACCGGCTGCGCCGCGGCCGTCCTGAACGGCATGCTCGGCGGCACGGGAGAATGCAGCTGCGACGACGGGAAGGGACCGGAGGGCGGCAAGTCCTGCTGCTGAGGCATCGCCGCCCTCTTCACCCCGACCAAGGGCTCAGCAGCCCCAGCCCGTCGGCCCTCCCGGTCCCTCGGCAAGGCCCCCGGCTCCCCCGGAGACGCCAGCTCCCCCGGAGACGCCGGCTCCCCCGGAGACGCCGGCCACCACGATGCGGAAGAAGCGCCGCCTGCCCACGCGCAGCTTCCCGGAGAATCCCGGCGGCAGCACGATGGCCTCGTCGGCCGAGCCCAGCCTGCGACCGTCCAGCTCGACCGCGCCCTCCATTAGGAGGCGCCTGAGCGCGTTCCGGGAGCTCCCGGGTTCCAGCTCGGCCACCAGGTCGAGGGCCTTTCGCCCTCCGGACGCCAGGGAGGCCACCGGCGCGTCCTCGGGGAAGCCCCTGCCGCGGAAGGTGTCCAGGAACCACGACTCCTCGGCGGCGGCCGAGGCCTCGCCGTGCAGCCGGGCCGTGACCGCCCGAGCCAGCTCCCGCTTGGCGTCCATGGGGTTGCAGCCGCCGCCCGCCAGGGCGCGCTCGATCTCTCGCACCCGGCCCGGCGGCACCGTGGTGTAGACCTCCAGCCACTGGACGACCAGCCCGTCGGGCAGGCTCATCACCTTGCCGAACGCGTCGCGGGGACCGTCCTCTAGCCCGACGAAATTCCCCAGGCTCTTGGACTGCTTGCGCCGCCCGTCCAGGCCCGGCGTGATGCGCGTGGTGACTATCACCTGGGGCTTCTGCCCGGCCTTCTCCTGGAAGTGCCTGCCCATGGACTCGTTGAAGAGCTGGTCCGACCCGACTATGGTCAGGTCGGCGCCCAGCTCGACGGAGTCCCGTCCCTGCAGCACGGGGTACACCAGCTCGTGGGCGCGCACCTCGCCCCCGGCCTCCAGGCGCGCGCGGAACATGTCCCGGGACATGAGCCGCGAGGCCGTCACTTCCGCCAGCATGGCCAGGAATTCGGCCAGCGGCTTGCCCGCCCACCACTCCGAGTTGCGCCGCACGCTGAACAGGGCAGGGTCGTCCGTGACCAGTATCCTTCCAGCCTGGCGCAGGAAGGCCGCCGCGTCCTCCGCGATCTCCCCCGCCCGCCTCGCGGCCCTCGCCGCGGCGAGGCCGCTGGGGTCCCCCACCAGCGTGGTGAAATCCCCCACCAGGAACACGACATGGTGGCCGCGCTCCTGCATCTCGCGCATCATCCACAGGTTCACCGCGTGCCCCAGGTGCAGGAAGGGCGCGGTCACGTCCGCCCCGAACTTGACGGTGAGCCGCCTGCCCGAGTCGAGCAGCCGCCTGAATTCCGCGAGGCTGACGATGCCGTCCGTCGTCCTCGCGAATGCCTCGATCAATCCCTCGTTGCGTACCCCATGGTCATCCCTCCGTGCGTTCCGGCCTGCCGGTCCCAGGGACCGGCCGAGTGAAGCAAAAAAAAACGGCCCCCGTCACCGGGGGCCGCAGTACGCCGTTTATTGGGCGCTATGGTTCCCGATGATGCGGAGGCTGAGACTGGTAATAACAGGCCTGCATGAGCGGTAACGCGTCCATGGCAAGGAGTCTATCGCGCGGCCGCGGACGGGTCAAGAGCGGGGACGGCAACCGGCCGCCCGCTCTGGCTTTCCCGCGGTTTTGGCATATGATGGTAGCAAGACCGAGGAAAAAAAGGTGGATGCATGCGTGCCGGCCGCGTCGTCATGGCCCTCGTCCTCGCGACCGCGCTCCCGGCGGGCGGGCTCCGCGCCCAGGGGCTTCCGGGCCTGCCCGCCCTCCCGGACCGGCCCATCGTCGTGGTCTGCGACGACGACTACCCTCCCTACTCGTTCAGGGACCGCGAGGGGACGCTCCAGGGCATCGTGACCGACGCGTGGAGGGCCTGGGAACGGCAGACCGGCGTCCCGGTGACCATCCTGGGCATGGACTGGGCCGACGCCCTGAGCACCATGCGATCCGGCGGGGCGGACGTGATCGACACCATCTTCCGCACCGACGAACGGGACGGCTGGCTGGACTTCACCCCGTCCTGGGCCAGGCTGGACGTGCCCGTGTTCTTCCACTCCGACATTTCCGGGATAGCCAGCCCCCGGGACCTCCGCGGGTTCCGGGTCGCGGTCAAGGAAGGCGACGCCTGCGTGGACGTGCTCCGGTCCCACGGGGTGGAGGACTTCGAGTTCTACTCCAGCTACGACGCCATCGTGGAGGCGGCCGCGGGCGGCTCGGAGAAGGTGTTCTGCATGGACGAGCCGCCGGCCCTCTACCTGCTCGGGAAGGCCAACGCCGGCGCGCGGTTCAAGAAGGCGCTCAACCTCTATACGGGATGGTTCCACCGGGCGGTCGCGAAGGGAAACACGCAGCTCCTGGACCTGGTCAACGCCGGGTTCAGGGACCTGGGACGGGACGAGCTGCGGGACATACACGAGCGCTGGTTCGGCACGGCCGTCGGCCTGGGCGTGGATCCGCGCCTGCCGTGGGCCCTGGGCATACTGGCTGCCGTCGCGGCCCTGGTGGCGGCCAACCTGGGCATGGCGGCGGCCTTCCTCCGCAGGCGCGTGGCCGTGCGCACCGCCGAACTGGCGGAGAAAATCAGCCAGCTCACGGAGAGCGAGACCCGGCTCCACGCGATCGTCGACGCGCTGCCGGACATGATGTTCGTCTTCGACGCCGACGCGCGCTTCATCGAACTCCTGGCCGGCGCCACCGCCAGGCCTACCCTGCCCCCGGGCGAGTACCTGGGCCGGACCGTGGCGGAGGTCTTCGGGGACGAAGCGCTCCAGCGACAGGCCGTGGAGGCCATCCGCACGGCGATGGACGGCCACGGCGTTGAAACCCTCCTCTACCGCATGGATTTCCGTGGCGTCAGGCGGGAATTCGAGTCGAGGCTGGTGGCCCTCGGCCCGAACCGCGTGCTGTGCATAGACCGGGACGTGACCGAGCGGGAGACGGCCGCCGCCACCCTGGCCGCCTCGCTCAAGGAGAAGGAAGCCCTGCTCAGGGAGATCCACCACCGGGTCAAGAACAACCTGCAGATCGTCTCGAGCCTCCTGGCCCTGCAGGCCGAGCGCTTCAAGGATCCCTGGGACACCATGCTGTTCATGGAGAGCCAGAGCCGCGTCAGGGCCATGGCCCAGGTGCACGAACAGCTGTACCGCTCGGGCGATTTCGCCTCCATACCCGCCAAGGACTACCTGGAAGACCTGGTGGGCGAACTGCTCTCGGCCTACGGGACAGGCCACGCTCCGGGCCTGCCGTCCGCGACCGTCGCTGTCCGCTCGGACGGCAGCGAGCTGGAACTGGAACTCGCGGTGCCCGTGGGCCTCATCGTGAACGAACTGGCGACCAACGCCTTCAAGTACGGCTTGCGCCCGGACGGGAGCGGAGAGGTGTCGGTGTCCGTGTCCACGGATGCGGAAGGCCGCTTGTCAGTCAGGGTGGCCGACCAGGGAGAAGGCTTTCCCCCGGGTCGGGATCCGCTCGGGGCGGGCGGAATGGGCTACACCATCGTGCTGGCCCTGGTCCAGCAGCTCGGCGCGGAGATCAGGACGGGCACGGGCGATGGCGGCCGCGGTGCCTCGGTGGAGATCGTCGTGCCTTCGGCACGATTGCCTGCGGCACGGGTGCCTCCCGCGAGCCAGCCGCCGGCGGAAGGCGGAGGGTCGGCCGCTCAGCCGTAGCTGTGCAGGCCCGGCAAGAGATAGTTGACCCCGAAGAACGTGAACACCGTGCACAGGAATCCGGCCACGGAAACGATGGCTGGCAGGGAATCCCTGCGCTTCACGACCAGGCGGAGGTGCAGGTAGCCGGTGTACACCAGCCAGGTCACCAGGGCCCAGGTTTCCTTGGGGTCCCAGCTCCACCACCGGCCCCAGGCCTGCTCCGCCCAGATTGCCCCGAAGGCCAGCGCGCCCGCCGTGAAGAAGGTGTACCCGATGGCGGTGGCCACCCAGGTGATCCGGTCCAGGTCCAGGCGCTTGGCGTCGTCCCTGGTCGCGAGGAACAGGATGGAGGCCACGAAGCCGGCGACGAAGAAGGCCTCCCCGATGAACGAGAAGCTCACGTGCAGCACCAGCCAGGCGGAACGCAGGGCCGGGATGGGCGGGAGCGCCTCCTTGGGGATGAGGGGGGAGCTGGCGACGGACATGAGCACGATGGCGACCATGGTCGCGCCGAACGCCGCGCCGGCGCTGTAGGGGAGCTTTTTCTGCCAACGCCAGGCGGCCAGGAGGGCGGCGAGCGCGGCGGCGTAGAAGAGCAGGGACTCGTAGGTGCTGGTGAGCGCCAGGAAGCCGATCTGGAAGCTGCGCAGGGCCAGTTCAACCGCCACCAGGGCGGCGGCCGCCGCCAGCGCCCAGGGCGACAGGGGGTCGCGGGCGCCGTCCTTGCGGAACAGCCAGACGATCTGTGCGGCCGCGGCCAGGCCCAACAGGATGAACGCGGCGCTTGCGAGGGCCTGGGACAGGGTCATACGGTCTCCTTGATCTTCTGGATGAACGTGATGGCTATGCCGATGGCGATGAGGGCCAGGGCGGCGGCGACCATGGGATAACCGGGGTCGGAGACGGCCTGGATGCCCGTCGCCAGTTCCGTGCGCATGCCCAGCGCCACGAGGCTGCCGGCGGCGTCGCCGGGGGCCAGGCGCTCCACCCGCTCGCCGCCCGCGTCGATGACGCGGACCACGGCCCTGGCGGCCGGATCAGCAGGCGCGGAGGCGGCCGCCTCGGGAGCGGCGCCCGCAGGGACGGCGCCTTCCGGCCCCATGAAGAACAGGGTGGTGCCGGCCAGCGTGAGTTCCTCGCCGGGTCCCAGGCGGAACTCCTTGCCTTCGGGGTCGCGCACCAGGAAAGAAGAAAGCTCGCTGTAGCTGGACTGGTAGAGGGTCATGCCCGCATGGCGCAGGGGGGAGTTGACCCTGAGCTCGTACCCGTCCCGGAGCGACCGGCCGTCCTTCTCCAGCCGGATCACCGACACCCAGTCGCGGGGCCGCCCGTCGTCGTAGCGCTCGAAGCGGAACTCCTCCAGCACCAGTACGGAGCCGTCCGGCAGGTTGACGCCCTCACCGGGCAGGAGCGTGACCGAGCCTTCCCGGTGGCCGGAATAGGACCAGGTAGCGCCCAGGACCAGGACCATCAGCCCCAGGTGCAGGACATCCGGCCCGAAGCGCTTGCGCCCGGCGGAGCGGAGCTGGCCGATGAAGCGCTTGACCGTGCAGGCGGACAGGTTGGCGAAGAAGACGAAGGCCGGGATGATGAACAGGATGGAGTCGAAGAACGAGCCGAACCCGGTCTGGACCACCAGGGTGGCCAGGAGCCGCGGGTACATGGCCCGGTAGTCCTCGGGTGACAGGCCCTGGGGCACCAGGGTGGCCAGGATGCCGGTCAGGGCCAGGTAGACGATGAGCCCGATGGCCAGGCGTATGGAAGTCAGTTTCTCGAGGAATTTTTTCACGGGTTTCCTTCGGATGCGCGGGATGTTCCGGGCCTGATCGCTGGCAGGGTACCTGATGATTCCAAATTCTGTCAAGTTAAGTGGAATAGTAATATATATAGCTTCTTTTATCTATTTACATCCCTCCCATGCCCGGCTATAGTCAAGTTGGGCGCCCAGGGCGCCCACGGGCCGTCGGCCCGCGAGACCACGCGAAGGAGGTTCCATAGTGAATACGGCCAACTCCGCGCGAGCGCTCCTCCTCGTCGCCTTTTTCGGCGCCGGGGCCATGTTCGTCCATGCCGAGGGCAGCTGCATAGCCTGCCACGGAAACCAGACGACCATGAAAACGCTCGTCGTGCCGCCCTCGGGCGGATCCGCCGAAGGCGAAGGGTGAGCGGGTACCCCTCCCCCGGTTCGGGCGGATTATTACATGGGTTACGTGGTGACCCAGGACGCCGTCGATAGCGACGCGCATTTCTACCTCGACTGCCAGACCTGCCACCAGGGCAATCCGGCCGGCACGGACAAGGCGAGCTCCCACAAGGGACTGGTCGCCAGGCCTTCCGACAAGCCGGTGGAGAGCTGCGGGCAGTGCCATGAGCAGATCGCGAAAACCTACACGCTCTCCCTCCACTACACCGCCGCGGGCATGCGGAACGGCGTCTCGGGCCGCTTCAACGCCGCGGAGAAGAAGATTTTCGACGCTTCGGTATTCGAGCAATCCTGCCGGAGCTGCCACGCCTCCTGCGGCGACTGCCACGTGAAGAGTCCCGTGATCTCCGGCATCAACACCGGCCTCCTGGACGGGCACAAGTTCGTCAAGGTGGACGAGTCGAAGACCTGCGCGCTCTGCCACGGCGGCCGGGTCTACCCCGAGTTCACCGGCGAGTACGGCGGAACCCCGGACGTGCACTACCGCAAGGGCATGACCTGCGTGGATTGCCACTCCGGCGAGCAGTTCCACGGCGACGGCGTAGCCTACGCGGGCCGCAGGGACGTGGCCGACAAGCCCGCCTGCGCCGACTGCCACGACATCGCGACCATGGGCAACGCTTCCACGCAGCAGGCCCACGCGACGCACGAGGACTCCGTCTCGTGCTCCGCGTGCCACACCGCCTCGGTCTACCGCCAGTGCTCGTCCTGCCACCTCGGCGGGGGAGCCACGGCCAGCCCGGCCATCGTGCTCGGGGAAAATCCCCGCGTGCCCGGCCAGCTCACCACGCTCCGGCTGATTCCCACGGTGCGCGACACCTTCGCCAAGGCGGGCATCGCCCAGGCGAGCTACGACGCCCTGCCCAACTACTGGGATGCGGTGCCGCACAACATGGCCAAGCGCACGGACCGCACGCGCGACTGCGACAGCTGCCATGAGGACCACACCTACTGGCTGGAAGCCGGCGCCATCCCCAAGGGCCTGTCGCTAAAGAATCTGGAACTGGTTCCCTGATACGCGGCCCTCACGGGCCAGACAGAAAGAGGAGATGACCATGAAGAAGATCCTGTTCGTGCTGCTGGTCGCGCTCGTCGCGGCCCCCGCCTTCGCCCGCGACGTGGATGCAATCGTGTCCGCCGACTGGGTGGAAGCCAACCTGTCCAACGCCCGCGTCGTCGTGATCGACGTGCGCAAGGTGGAGGACTACAAGGCCGGCCACATCCCCGGCGCCGTCAACGTGCTCGGCCTGTACGTGGCCAAGGATGGACTCAACAACGAGGTACCGCTCCTGGACGACCTGTCCGATATCATCGCCGAGGCCGGCATCGACGCCAATTCCATCGTGGTGGTGGTAGAGTCCGACGGCTCGCGTTTCGCCTGGTCCACCCGCGTGGCCTGGACCCTGGTGTACGCCGGCATTCCCAACGTGACCATCCTGGACGGCGGGTACGCCGCCTGGACCAAGGCCGCCAAGCCCGTCGCCACCGACTTCAGCTCCCGCGAGGAAACCGCCTTCGTCGCCAAGCCCGTGCCGGCCTACCTGACCACCAAGGACTACCTGATCAAGAACCTCAAGAAGGCCCAGATCATCGACGCCCGCAGCTACGACACCTACTTCGGCCTGACCAAGCAGGCCTTCGTCGACCAGTTCGGCCACATCCCGCTCGCCACTTCGCTGCCCGCCGCCTGGATCACCGCCGACGGCCTCGTGCGCCCCAAGGCCGACCTGGAAGCCATGGTCAAGGCGCTCAAGCTCGACCCCAAGAAGGACACCATCATCCACTGCGACTCCGGCGTGCTCTGCTCCGCCTGGTGGTGGATCCTTACCCAGCAGCTCGGCTGGACCAAGGTCGGCTCCTACGACGGCTCCGCCCAGGAAATCTCCAAGGATCCGTCCGTCAAGTTCGTGAAGTATTCCTGGAAGTGACGCTCGCGCCACCGGTGCAATGACGATGCCGCCCGGCAGTGCCGGGCGGTTTTTTTTACCCGAAGCCTGCGTCAGACCAGCTTTTCGTCCATTGCCTTGCGGACGATCTCCGCCTTGGACGACACGTTCAGCTTGCGGTAGATGTGCAGCATGTGCTTCTTGGCGGTGGAGCCCGCGATGTGGTGCTTCTCCGCCAGCTCCCGGTAGGTCAGCCCCTCCACGATGTCGCGCAGCAATTCGCGCTCGCGGCCGGTGAGTCCGTAGTCCGCGGCCGGCGAGGGCATGCCCTCGTTCCGCAGCTCGTCCAGGAGCCGGCGCGCGACGGTTGGGCTGATGGGCGAGCCCTCGTTGCGGGCGCTCAGGATCTGCTCGACCAGTGTCTCCGGCCGGGTGTTCTTGAGCAGGTAGCCCTTGGCGCCCGCGCGGATGGCGGCCAGGATGGTGCCCGGCTCCTCGAACACCGTGAGGATGAGTACCATGACGGCTGGATGGGCGTCCTGCAGGCAACGGGTCGCCTCGATGCCGTCCATCCCCGGCAGGTTGATGTCCATCAGCGCGACGTCGGGCTCGGGGTGGGTCCCGAGCCAGGCAAGCAGCTCCTCCGCGCTGGGGAGGCCCGCCCGCACCTGCACCCTCTTGTCCAAGCCCAGGAGGTAGGCCAGGCCCTCGCGGACCTCCTTCTGGTCCTCCACGATGGCGACGGTCAGCGGGGCGCGGCTGGTGTCCACCCTCATTCCGCCGCCTCCGCGTCCTCGGTACCCGTGACGCAGCCGTGGGGCAGGTCGATGCGGTATCGGGTGCCCGACCCGGGCGCGGTCCGGACCGTGAGCGAGCCCCCGAGCCGGCCCACCCGGTAGCGCATGTTGCCGCTGCCCGAACCCTCCCCGGTCACCGCCGGGTCCCAGCCGGCCCCGTCGTCCGAGAACAGGAAGCTGAGCCCGTCCGGACCCGGCGCCATGTCGAA
>JAKLIU010000100.1 GCA_022709445.1 Spirochaetota bacterium
TTGGAGACGGCGAATGAGCCGACGACATGGTCAAAAACACTGTTGCTGTAACTGTATACCGCCGCGGTCGCCGTCGAGGCTCGTTCATCCTTGACGCGGTATATCCAGCCCAGCGGGTCGGCACCCGCCTTGAGCAAGACCGGCACTATATCGGTATTCCCGCAGTAAAGAGCAAAACCAAGCGGTCGCTGCGTACTCGACGAGGCACTTGGCGAGGATGCAGTAAAACTGGCTGTTTTTGAGTCAAAGTAATTCAGCGGGTCAATATAATACCAATCCATATCCTTGGGCTTGCGCCATTCGACATTCACGTTGGCCTTGGCGGCTATGAGCGTACTTACCGCCTCAAGGTTGTCCGCGATTATTGCGTAATACAGGGGACCGACCCCGAACTCGTCCACCTGGTCCACACCGGCGCCTTGTGAGATCAGGTAGTCTACCATCTGCTGATCGTAGCGCTTAGTGTTCTTCAGGTAGTGCGCCAGGTACGGAAAATCCTTGAAGTTGGGTTCCAGGAGCGCCACCTTGCCCTTCAGCGCTTCCAGGTCGTTGTTGACGATGTCGTCCTTCAGGTTCTGGGCTGATGCGGCTGAAACGCCGGCCACCAGGATCATGACAACCGCGACAGTGCAGCGCAACCATTCGGCTTTCCACATGCTTCCCGACTTCATCGTACCCCCCTCTGTTCGATTACTTGCTTTTGGTTTTTCAAACCAGATACGATCCAAAGGTTGCCAACCCCATCCCTCATGGCCGATGCGGCAACCATGAACTGTGTTCACCTATCCAGTGTCGTGGAAGCACGCGGGTCCCGCAAGAAAACATGCAGGAAAAACCGACGGGCCTTCCACGTCCGCGTGTGCACGCGGGAAGGCCACTGATGATTCTCGTCCGCCGTAACAACCCTGCACAGGCACAGCCGGCCAAGAGTACCTGTTGCCTCACCTGTATTATTCAGTATATTGGAACAAGACCGATGACGGTCCAGCCGACCGTTCGCGCCGATCCCGAACCCAGGCCGCGGACCGGCGAGTCTTCCCGTACACACCCACTTTTATCCGATGACCACGGGGGAAATCCATCGCCCCGTCCGGAGAAGGAGTGTCGGCATGATCCATGAAATCATCACCATCGAAACCCACCAGTGCGGCTGGTGCAGGGAAGCCATCGAGGACGGCGACCTCACGGCCCATGCCCTTGCCTGCCCGGAACAGCCCTACAGGGTTTACCAACGGGTGCTCATCGAGAGCCTGCTCGATGGATTCGGTGTCAAATCGCCCACGGATCTCCCCCTGAAGATCCGCGTCGCCCTCTATCAGGCGAACATGTCGGCGCTCTCCCATATCGAACAGGTCCGCTGGGCGTTTCCATGATCGCCGCGCCGTGTTGACTGAGTGCGGGCTTTGGGAGCGGTGGCCCCGCGCCCAAAGCTCCGGCCCCGCGTCCCCGGAGCACAGGTTCTTCGACCCCCCGCCCTCTCCCCTTCCTCTCTGTGTCTCTTTGCTTGTCCTTCGTGCTACCGCAATGCCTTCCTGAAGAAATACACCCTGCGGTCCGAGCCCGGGAGCGGCGCGTTGCCGGCGTCCTCGAGGCCGAAGTTCAGGTACACCGGTATGTTGGACGGGTCGGTGGTCTCCAGCATGTAGGATGAGAAACCGGCCGCGGCGAAGCGGGCCTCCATCCAGGAGAAGGCGCGCTTCATGATGCCCCTGCCCTTGAAGGCGAGGTCCATGGCGGCGGTGTAGAGGTGCAGGCCGGTCGGGTCGGCGCCGCGGCTCTCGTACTCGCGGTGGATGGCCGAGCTGAAGGCGTTCATGCCTGCCAGCTCGCGCGGCCGGAGGGTCAGGAGGAAGCGCAGCGCCGCCGCCAAGCCTCCGCTGGCCATGACGCGGCGGAAGGACACCTGCTCGCGGTCGCGGTTCTCCATGAAGGTGATGAAGCCGACCGTTCGGCCGTCCTCAAGGACTTCCACCACGTGGCCGTGGCGGTTGACCGCGGCGCCCATGAAACCGAAGAGCGCCTTCAGGGCGGGCAGGCGCCGCGACGGATCGGGGATGACGCGCTTCCAGTTGTCGTGCTCCATGAAGGCCGCGGCCATGAGTGCGGCCATGCGCCTGACTCCCGGCCCGTCCAGGCGCGGGGCCGTGGTCCCGTCGGTGCGGTACAGCATGCGGTTCTCCTAGTATCTGTCCTGGCAGGCGCGCAGGAAGGGCACGGTCAGGGCGTCCAGCCGCAGGACCCAGTCGGTCCCCTCCGCGTGGAAGTTGAGATCGGTCCGGCCGGTCATGGCCACTTCCGACAGGGCCTCCGCCGGGAAGGATCGATCCACCGCGCCGGAGAGGGACAGGACACCGTCGTTCCAAGCCGCCTGCACGCGGCCAGCCTTCTTCCGGCGCAGGGCCTCGTAGTCGTGGATGAAGAGCGTGCCGCCGGAACTGAAAGTCGACGCGCGCAAGGCGCCATCGTGCGCGCGCTGGAAGCGATCCCAGGCACCAGGCGTGTCCACGGGAAAGCCGGAGATGAAGCCGTACTCGTCCAGCCGCCCGGTTGTGCCGCAGTGACGGCAGCGCAGGATGTCGCCGCGGGTTTCAATGCCCAGGAGGGTGCCGCAGGCGGGACAGGCGTACAGTATGTCCTCCAGGCCCTCCGCGGGGGCGGCGCATGGATGGGCGACCATCGCCCCGCGCTGCCACTCGTACTCGTCGTGGGCCAGGTTGCCTTCGATGGCCGCGTGCAGTTCCGGCAGGCCGGCGGTCCGCACCCGGCCCGCGTCCATGGCCAGGCGGTACTCCAGGGTGATGGCCCGCCCCTCCCGGGGGACCTTGGCCCAGCGCGGGGAGGACAGGTAGCCGCCGGACACCCGGCAGGTGACCAGGTCCAGGCCCAGCTTGCGCGCCAGCATGGCGGCCGATCGGGGAACCGGCGCCCCCTCGCCGTAGAAGGGAATATCGCCCTGGGGGAAGACGAGGACCGGGTAGCCGGCGTCCACGGCGCGCATGATGCCGTTGATGGTTCGAAGGTCGCCGCCGCCCTTGGTGGCCATGATGCAGCGCGCCACGCGGGTCAGGACGAAGCGCTCCAGCGGGTCCACGAAGAGGTCGCGGCTGGCCACGATCTGCGGGGTTATGCGGAACGGCAGGGGCACCTGCACCACGTCCATGGCGAAGCTGTGGTTGGCCAGGAGGAGGAAGGGCTCCGTCCGGCGGAAATCCACGGCCGGGTCGACGATGTCCGTGCGCGCGGCCACGCGCCGCATCCAGGCCTCCACCGCCGGGCGCACGAGGCGCAGGGCGATGTCCGAGCCGCGATCGGCGGCGTTCTTGGCGCCGCGCCGCGCGCCGATCCTGTCGTCGGGCACGGCCTCAGCCCAGGAACAGGGAGAGCAGCCGCGAAGCCATGACGCCCAGGTAGTTGCCCATCGCGTAGCCCAGGATGCCCGCGGCTATGCCGGGGGCGATCAGTGCGCGGTTGCCCAGGGCGCCGGCCACCATGCCCACGAAGGGCGGGGAGCAGATGGCCGCCGTGGAGGAGATCATCATGGTGTCGCGGTCCACCCTGAACAGCCTGCACAGGAGGGCGTGGACCAGCAGGGCCCCGACCACTGCGTAGGCCACCAGCAGGAAAACGGCCGGGCTGGCGCCGATGACGCGCCGCAGGTCGCCCATGGCCCCGGCGGCGAAGCAGAAGGCCAGGATCAGGTACTCGCCCAGGTCGAAGCTGCCACGGGTCTCGCGCACGGGCCGGATGAAGCTCAGCCCTATGGCCGCCGTGGTGATGCCCAGGATGACCGTCATGGTCCGGAAGCTCTCCGGCACCAGGAAGCTGGCCCCGAAGGACGCGCCAATGGCCAGCACGGCCAGGAGCAGGTTGCGCGCCAGGGGCAGGCGCGGGGAGCGCTTGAGCACCGAGCCGATGAACGGGAAGCGCTTTTCGCTCGCGCTCTCGTGCACGGCCTCCCCTATGGCGTGGCCGTCGCCGGGCCGCGCCGGATTCCCGGAAGCCTCGGGATCCGGGGCGACGGGGAGGATCCAGCCGAAGACGCGCTTGGCCGCGGTGATGAAGAACAGGATGTACAGGGCGCCCACCACCACGTCCGCGGCGTGCACGGCCAGGTAGAGGTCGTTGTCCACGCCCAAAGCCACTCGAAGGGCGGCCAGGTTGGGGGTGCCGCCGGTGTACACGCCCACCAGGAGGCCGGCCAGGTCCGGATACTCGGGCACCAGGGCCGGGAAGAACAGGGCGCCGGCGGCCACGGTGACCATGATGGCGGCGGAGGCCAGGAGCATGCCCAGCATCATCCTGCCGGTTCCTTTTCCCCACGAACGCAGGTCCATGGTGAACAGCATGAGCGGTATGGAGAAAGCCACCGCCACGGTGCTCACCAGGTCGAAGGCCGCGAAGGCCGCCTCGCCCCTCAGGATGGTGTTCCCCAGGAGTATGCCCGCCGCGTACGAGACGATCAGGGGGTTGAGGAAACCGAGGCCCTTGACCCGGTCCCTGAGCAGCTGGACCAGGGCGGGGAACAGGAGCGCCAGGAGCGCGTAGGGTATGAGTGCCATGGTTGAGGATTGTAGGGGCAGGCGGCCGCGGGGTCAACGCCGTTTTTCAGGACCCGGCCGCGACTGCCCGGTCCTTGCCGGAGCGCTTGGCCTCCAGGAGGGCGACGTCCGCCCGTGCCAGGAGGGAGGCCAGGTCCTCGTCCGGGCCCAGGGTGGCCACCCCGGCGCTCAGGCGTATGCCCGTCCTGCAGGACGCGGCAGTCTCGGCGGCCACGGCCGCGCGCAGTTTCTCGGCCACGGCCAGGGCCTCGGCGACCGGGCAGGACGGCAGCAGGGCGGCGAACTCCTCGCCCCCCCAGCGACACAGGAGATCGGACGAGCGCAGGGCCGCGCCGGCCGATCGCACGATGGCGACCAGCACCGCGTCTCCCTCGGCGTGGCCCCAGGTGTCGTTCACCTGCTTGAAGCCGTCGGCGTCCATCATGACGGCCGACAGGGGCTCGCCGCCCCGGCCCGCCGCCTTGATCGCGTGGGCGGCCAGGGCCTCGAAGGCCAGGCGGTTGAAGGCGCCGGTCAGGGGATCGTGGGTGGCGGCCCGCTCCAGGCGCTTCTGGAAACGGTCCACGGTGAAGCCGACCGCCAGGAGGGCCAGGACCAGGACGGCGGCGTAGAGCCCCAGGTTCAGGTTCAGGGCGCGCCTGGCTCCCGCGAAGGAGGCCGTCTCGTCCTGCTCCAGGAACAGGAACCAGCCCAGCTCGGGTATGGGCCGGACGTGCAGCAGGATGCCGTGGCCGCCGGAGCGGTAACGGTAGGAGCCGCCGCCCTCCGCCAGGGCGCGCGTCGCCACGGCCGCCAGGCCCGGCAGGTCCCGCACGGAACGGGGAGCGGCCGCCGGTTCCCCGGGCCAGCCCTCGGGGCGGCCGGCTATGATCGAGCCGTCGGGCGCCGTGAAATAGACCGCGGTGCCGTACTCGTCGCGCAGGCGGGCGGCCATGCCGCTCATGGCCTCCACGGACAGCCCCACGCCCGCGGTGCCCAGGTAGACGCCCTCCGAGTCCAGGACCCGGTAGTTGATGAAGATGGTCAGCGCGTCGTCGTTGGCCAGGTCCACGTCCACGTTCAGTTCATAGGGTTCGGCCATGGAGCGCACGCGCCAGTACCAGGTGTCTCGCCACTCGGTGGGGGAGACCGACTTGAGGACGCCGGAGGGATGGTAGTAACGGAAGCTTCGGTCGGAGACGAAGAAGGCCGTCAGCGTGGAGTAGCGCGACTGGACCTCGGCCAGGTACTTGCGCACGGCCTCCGGGTCGGTCTCGCCCGCATGCACCCAGTCGTGCAGGAAGGTGTCGTTGGCCATCATGGAAGAGACGAAGAGCGGCTCCACCAGGTCCTTCTGGAGGCGCGCGTAGACGGACTCCGCGGCCACCGGCAGTTCCCGCTCCTCGATGGATGCCCGCAGGGACTGGGCGGCAGCGCGGTAGGCCAGGAAGCTGGTGCCGGCGAACCCTCCGGCCAGGAGCAGCACCAGGATGGCCAGGAGCCGCTGCTTGTCGCCCAGCCGTACCGTGATCGCGTTGCGCATGCTTCCATGATCGCCGATCGGCCGTGGAAATCAAGCCGGGGCGTTGTATACTGGCGGCGTCAGCGTTCCGCGAGGAGGGATCACATGGAAACCAGCGAAGCCCGGGCGGGCGCCACCGGGCGCGTCAGGGAGGCCCTGTCCGCCCTGGGACTGGACTGCCGCGTCGTCGAGTACGCGGAGAGCACGCGCACCGCGGCGGAGGCGGCCGCGAGCATCGGCTGCCAGCCCGGACAGATCGTAAAGTCACTGGTCTTCAAGGGCCTGGCCAGCGGTCAGCCCCTCCTGGTCCTGGCCAGCGGCCCTTCGCGCGTGGACGAGAAGCTCCTGGCCGCCCTCGCCGGGGAGCCGGTGGGCCGGGCCACCGCGGAGTTCGTGCGGGAGTCCACCGGCTTCGCGATCGGCGGGGTGCCGCCGGTGGGCCATGCCCGCCCCATGCGGGCCTGGGTGGACGGCGCCCTCCTCCAATACCCGGAAGTCTGGGCCGCCGCCGGCACCCCGCACGCCGTGTTCGCGCTGCCTTCTTCTGAGCTCGCCCGCGCCTGCGGCGGGATCGTGGCCAGGCTGTCGTGATACGGCTCCTGCCGGTGACGCCGGAGAACTGGCGAGCCCTCAACGCCCTGTCCGTGCGCGAGGACCAGAAGACCTTCGTGGCGGCCAACCTGGCCATCCTGGCGCGGGCCTACGCCTTCCGCGAGTACCGGGCAAGGGCCCTGGCCATCTGCGAGGGAGAGAAGCCGGTGGGCCTCCTCATGCTGCGCGACGGGGACGACCCGCCCTGCTACGTCCTGGACCAGTTCATGGTGGACGCCCGCTTCCAGGGCAGGGGCTTCGGCCGCGAGGCCCTGCGGCAGGTCCTGGAGCTGATGGCGCGCGAGGGACGCTACGGCTCCGTGGAGCTCTGCTACAAGAAGGAGAACGCGGATACCCGCGACTTCTACCTGGCCGCCGGCTTCCTGCCCACGGGCGACGAGGACGGCGACGAGGTGATGCTCTCCCTGGACCTGCCGCATCCGGCCTGAGAGCCGGCCTGCGGGCCGCCCGGGACCGCGCCCTTGCCCCGAGGCCGCGAGCCGGGGCATAGTCCTGCCATGGCGCTCAAATCCACCATCTGCAAGGCGACGCTGGACGTCGTGGACATGGACCGCAACCACTACGCGGAATACAGGCTGACCCTGGCGCGGCACCCCTCGGAGACCGACGAGCGCATGATGCTGCGGCTCCTGGCCTTCGCCCTGAACGCGGACGA
>JAKLIU010000101.1 GCA_022709445.1 Spirochaetota bacterium
GCACCCGCTTGAGCATGGCGCGGGCGCCCTGCCCGTCCCGCACGCCTGCGTCGCGGCAGGCGGCGCGCAGTTCGGTGACCGCGGCGTCGGCGAACGCCGCGCCCAGGTCACCTTCCACCAGGAGGTCCGCCAGGGCATCCCAATCGTCGTCCGTGATCACGGACATGCCCAGCAAGGATCGTATGCGGTCGGCGAATTTCACGGTCGGGCACCTCGTCTCGGCTTGCGTTCGCGGCGGGATCCGGATCCCGCCCCCATGAGCGGCCTCATTCGGCAGCTCCTATGTATCCGGCCAGCTCGATCACGGCGTTCACCGCCAGGGCGGCGCTGGCGGCCGCGGAAGCCCAGAACACGGCCTGGGTGGCGTAGTAGCGCGGTTCCAGCCTGGCGACCACCGCTGGATCCGGGCTTCCCGAGGCCGCCAGGGACGACAGCACGCTGCGGTAGGCGCTGAACGAGCCGTAGGACAGGACCGACACCGGCAGGGACAGCACGAACCAGCCCAGCGAGCGGTAGAAGCGGTCCTTGCCGGCCTCGAAGCGGCCGGAAAAATCCAGTCCGTCGGCCGGGGGCAGGGTGACCGTTTCCAGGCTGCCGGCCGAGGGAGGGATGACCAGGTCGACGCCTACCCTGCCCGGCATGGTGAGCCTGGCCACGCGGGTGAAGGCCGCCCCCCCGAGTTCCAGGGGCGTCACGCCGGCGCGCAGCCCGTCCACGTGGACCGTGGCCCCCGGCGGATCGCTCTCCAGGAGCAGGGCCGGGGCAGGCACCGGTTCAAGCTCCAGCCTCAGCGAGACGTCCCGGCCCGGCCGGACGGAAAGCACGGCCGTCCGCGGCGAGAATCCGGGGGCGGAGGCCAGCAGTTCCGGGTCGCTCTCCCCGAAATGGAGGCTCCTGCCCGCGGCCGCGGCCTCCCCGTCCAGCCGGAGCGCCGCGTGCGCCGGCGTCACGGCCAGCTCGACGAGCGAATACGGCCTGCCCAGGAGGGCCGTGGCCACCGGCCGCGTGAGGGCCGCCACCGCCGCGGGGAGATCGTCCGGGAAGGCGTATTCGACACCGGTCCAAGCCATCGTCCCCGTGGACGCGACGTAGACCGAAAGCTCGACGGCCAGGTAGCCCGAGGCGTCGCGGACGCTCCCGAAGACCAGGATGTCCAGCTTCTTGTCCCGGCAGGCGGCCGCGGGATCGCTGACCGGTTCCAGGAGAAGGCCGTCCGCGTGGCCCTGCCACGGTACCATGGCCGCCGTACCCGCGGCCGGCACTCCGCCCGCGCCATCGTGCGCTCCGCCGTCAACGGACGCGAGCGCCGCGAGCAGGCGGTCGCGCGCGTCCGCGACCGCTTTCCGGGCCGCGGCCAGTTCCGACTCGCGCCGGAACGGATCGTCGACCGTGATTGCAACCAGGTCGGCCTTCCGGCGGGCGGCGGCCACGGCTGCGCGCGCCGCCTCCGGCGAGTCGGGAGCGCGGCCGGGACCGGAGGCGGCCGCCTCCCCGGGACCGGGCAGGCGGCTGTCGGCGAAGGACGTCCCCTCCATGAGGAGGCGCGGAATCAGGGTGGCGGCGTGAGCCAGGCCTTCGGGAATCCCTTCCGGGTCCAGCTCCGCCCAGCCCACGACCAGGGGCGGCGCGCCCTGGGCCGCGACCCCGGCGGCGGCGGCGCAGGCCAGCGCGGCCGCCGCCGCGAGCCGGGCCAGGATACCGCCTGAGGGTCGCATGGCGCTCAGTCCTCGTCGTCCTCGTCGACCCCGCTCGAGGTGCCGCCCTTCCAGAGGAAGTGCAGGTACGAGTCGATGAAGGGGTCGAGGTCGCCGTCCATGACCGCCTGGATGTTGCCCACGTTGAATTTGGTGCGGTGGTCCTTGACCATGGTGTAGGGCTGGAACACGTAGGAACGGATCTGCGAACCCCACGCGATCTCTTTCTTGTCGCCCTCGTACTTCTGGTTTTCCTTGTCCTTCTCCGCGCGGTACAGGTCGTAGAGCCGGCTCTTGAGGACGGACATGGCCACGTCCTTGTTCTTGTGCTGGCTCCGCTCGTTCTGGCAGGTGACCACGATGCCGGTGGCCAGGTGGGTGATGCGCACGGCGCTGTCGGTCTTGTTGACCTTCTGGCCCCCGGCCCCGCCCGCGCGGTAGGTGTCGATCCGTATGTCTTCCGGCTTCACGGTCACGTCGATGGTGTCGTCGATCACCGGGAGCACCGCTACGCTGGCGAAACTGGTGTGCCTGCGCGCGTTGGCGTCGAAGGGGCTGATGCGCACCAGGCGGTGCACGCCCAGTTCGGACCGGAGCTGGCCGTAGGCGTAGGCGCCTTCTATCTCGATGGTGACGCTCTTGATGCCGCCTTCGGCCTCCTGGAGGTCCACCAGCTCGTACTTGAAGCCGCGTCGCTCCACCCAGCGGGTGTACATGCGGAAGAGCATGCCCGCCCAGTCGCAGGCCTCGGTGCCGCCCGAGCCGGCGTGGATGGTCAGGTAGGCGCCCGCCTTGTCCACCTCGCCGGTCATCAGCTCGAGGGTCACGGCCTTGTCGAAGCGATCCCGCAGGTCCTTGAGCAGGGCCCGGATCTCGGGTTCCAGCGAGCCGCCGCCCTCCTCCATCGCCATGGCGAAGACCTCGTCCAGGGCTTCCATGTCCTTCTTGATGCCCGTCCAGGTATCCAGGCGGTTGCGGAGCACCTTGAGCTCGCCCATGAGCCGCTCGCTGCGCTTCTGGTCGTTCCAGAAACCGGGTTCGGCCGTCAGGGCCTCCCTGGACTCTATCTTGGACGCGAGTGCCGCGGCGTCAAAGACGCCCCCATATTTCGAGCACTTCCCGCTTGATTTCGGCGACGGGCGCCTGGAGTTCTTCGAGCATGGTAATCTCCTGTCTTACTTGGCCGCTGCCTTGTCGGCGGACGGGGCCTTGACGATGATCCTGCGCCAGCGGTTTTCCTTGAGCGTGGATATGGCCAGCCGTCCGTCCACCGGGTACTGGTAGATGCGTATGGAATCGTAGTAGTCCGTCACCTTGTCGATGTCGCGCTTGAGCGCCGCAAGCTGCTTCTCCCCCATGCGGGCGCTCTCGAAACAGGCGCGCTGCACCTTCTCGAAACCGTACTGGGGCAGGAGGGCGTACACGGCGGCCCGGGAGTCCTCCCCGCCGAGATCGCACACGATGGATACGAACATGGCCGTATGGTATCCCAACCCCGTTCCATTGTCAAAGGTCGGGCGGCGGCGGACGGTTGGGACTATGGCGGAAGGCCGGAGCTTCCGATACTATCTACAATATGATGCAGATGAAATCGCCCGTCCGCGCGGGCACCCTGGCCGCGCTGGCCCTCGCCGGGCTCGTCCTTTCCGCGCCGGTCCTGCACGCCCAGGACTCCGCGGGGACGGACGACGAGGTGTTCGCGCCCTACCCGTCCCGCCTCCGCGTCGGGCTCCGCGAGAGCAGCGTCTACATAACCTGGGAGGACAGCCCGGACGTTTCCGGCGGCTACCTGGTGTACCGCCACGCCTCGGAGCCGAGCCCGGCCAATTTCGCCGACGCGGTCATGATCGGGGAGACCGCCGACGGGGTGCAGGCCTTCGAGTACACGCCCCCGGACAACCGCCCCTACTACTACATCGTGCTCGGGCGCACCCCGGCCGGGTCCGCGCTCGGCGGCGCCTACGAGGTGTTCATACCGCTGCGCAACACCAGCCTAGTGGGCGTAGCCCTGGAATCCGCGGCCCCGCCCGCCGCCGCGCCGGCTCCCTCCCCAACGACCGCCGCGGCGTCGACGGGCCCTTCGACCTCGGCGACGACGACAGCGACGACGTCCACGGCGCCCAGACCGGCGACCGCAGCCGCGCCAGGCACCCAAGCCACGGTTCCCGCCCCGGCGGTCAGCGGTCTCCTGGCCAGGAACGACGGCGATGCCATCGTGCTGTCCTTCGACGCCCCGGGAAACCCGGGGCGCATCGTCCTGTACCGGGCCACACAGCCAATCCTGGAATCAGCCTCGCTGTTGGACGCGGCCGTGGCCGCCATCGTCGAGCCTTCGGCCGGTCCGCACCGCGACTACCCCGTCCCGGGAATCGCCTACTACTACGCCGCCGTGCCGGAGCGCGAGCTCATGGGCGGCCAGATCCTCATACTGCCGGGGGCGAACGCCACGCGGATCGGCGCCATGGTTCCCGCCGGATCCTACCGCGTGGGCCTGCCCTCAGCCACTCCCACGTCCAGGGCCATGCCCCTGCCGTTCCTGGTCCTGAGCAGGGGCCTGTCCGACGCCAAGCCGATCATAGGCGAGGACCTGACCCCGCAGCCCAGGACCCTCACGGCCCAGACCGAGAAGGCCATCGCGTCCCTGGTGGCGGCGGTCGGAACGGGCTCGGGGGCCGCGCAGCCGCCGGTCACCATCTTCCCCGAGGACCTCAGCTCCCCCGGCGGCGGCGAGGAGTACTCGCTGCGGCTCGTGGTGGTCGGATTCCTGGCCAAGGGGCTGTACGCCCAGGCGGCCGAGCAGTTCGCCCTCTACCTGTCCCTCCCCCGCACTCCCGCCAACGCGACGCGCGCCCGCTTCTACCGGGGCCAGGCCCTGGCCGCTTCGGGAGCCTACCGGGAAGCCTTCTTCGATCTCCTGCGCGCGCAGGACGCCTACTACCTTGAAACGGGTCCCTGGATGGACTTCGTGCTGGAGAAACTGCACCGCCAGTGAGACCGCGCCGCCGGTACCGCCGCGAGGTCAGCGGGCCGGCAGGCGGCCGAAGCGCAGGCGCATGAAGCGATCGTAGCGCATGCCCGGCTCCAGGATGCAGGTCGGGAAGCGGGCCTGGTTGGGCGAGTCCGGCAGGAACTCGGGTTCCAGGCAGAACCCATCCCGCTTGCCGTAGACCACCCCGCCCTTGCCCGGCGTGCCGCCCAGGAATTCCCCCGTGTACAGCTGGAGTCCCGGCAGGTCGGTATACAGTTCCATCCATCGTCCGGAATCCGGATCGACGACCCTCGCAGCCGGCGACTCCCCACCCGGTGCGTCGAGCACCCAGCAGTGGTCGTAGCCCCCGGCCGCCTCCATGTCCCTGCCCAGGCGCTTGCCGCCGCGGAAGTCGAAGGCTGTACCCTCCACCGGTTCCACGGTGCCCAGGGGGATGCGGTCGGGACGGATCGGGACGTAACCGCCGGCGGCCAGCTCCAGCTCATGGTCCAGGATCCCGCCGGAGCCGCGCAGGTTGAAGTAGCCGTGGCTGGTCAGGCAGACGGGCGTTGCCGCGTCGGAAACGGCTTCCCAGCGGACACTGAGGCTGCGGTCGCCGGACAGGCTGAATACGGCGGAGGCTTCCACCCTGCCGGGATAGCCCTGGTCCCCGTCCGGGCTGGACAGCTCCATGCGTACCGAGGGGCCTCCTCCGTCGGCGGCGCGGGCCGTGGCGCGCCACATCCTGGCATCCCAGCCGTCGGGGCCGCCGTGCAGGTGGTTGCTCCCGTCGTTGGCCGGCAGCGGGTACTCCCGTCCCTCGAGCCGGAATCGGGCACCGGCTATCCGGTTTGCGTAGCGGCCCACGGTCGCACCGAAGTACGGGCGCGGATCGCGGATCGCGTGTCCGGCGGGCTCGGGCGGCCCCAGGAGCAAGTCGGTCCAGCCGCCGTCCGGTTCGCGGAGGCTGATGGCCAGGATGGTGGCGCCGTAGTCGCTGAGCGCCACGCGCAGCCCTCCGCGTTCCAGGATGAAGCACCGGGGCGAGAGGCCATCCGGGAAACCGTCCAGCGGATACGCGGCCAGGGCGGAGCCGTCCATGGGATCAGTCCCGATCCCGCGCGCGCACGGGCTCCGCAGGCTTGCCGAGGAGTCCGTACATGGCGGCGAAGCCCAGCTCGAAGAGGGCGGCCGGCAGGAAGCGCTTGAGGACCATGAAGAGGCGCTGGATCGGCATGCCCACGGTATAGCGCACGGCCAGCTTCTTCCTGCCCAGGAGCTTGAGCGCCAGGCGGGCCATGAGGATGGGGCTCGCGCCGGCCCGCTCGTCTTTCTCCATCTGCCCGATCGCGGCGGCAGCCCAGGATTCGTAGGGGCTGCCCGGAGCGGTGAGCGTGCGGCGGGCGGAAGTGAAACCGGTCCGGAAGTCGCCCGGCTCGATGAGGGTGGCCTGGACCGGGAATGGCCGCAGTTCCAGCCGCAGGGATTCAACCAGGCCCTCGAGGGCGTACTTGCTGGCCGAGTAGTAGGCCTGGAAGGGGATGCCCGTGCGGCCGGCCATGGAGCCCACCACCAGGATCCTGCCCCCGTCCCTGCGGAGCGCGGGCAGGGACGCCCTGATGACGCGCACCGCGCCGAAGAAGTTCACGTCCAGCTGGCGGACCGCTTCCTCAACGGGGGTCTCCTCAACCGGTCCGGCGATGCCCATGCCGGCGTTGCAGATGACGGCGTCGAGGCGGCCTTCCTTCTCCAGGATGCCCGCGACCGCCCGCTCCACGGACGTGCCGTCGGCGGCGTCCATGGCCACCAGTTCGAAGAACTCGTCGGCCCTGCGCGTCCGGGCGGCCGGGTCCCGGCTGGTGCCGTAGACGGTCATGCCCTTCTTGGCCAGGAAGGTGGCAACCGCGTTGCCGAGGCCGCTCGAGGCGCCGGTGACCAGGACCACCGCCTGCTTGGGTTCGCTCATCGGGGTTCCTCCCTCGCCGGATCCGCCGGCGGGATCGCGGCGACTATGATGTCGACGATGCGTTCGGGCGTCATGCGCTCGGTATTGATCACCAGGTCCGCGAAGTCGTAGCGGTCGTTGTCTATGCCGTACAGGGAGAGGTAGCGCTCGCGGTCCCGCTCGTCGCGCCTGCGCGTGAAGGCCAGGACCTCGGAGGCGACCCCGCCCTCGCGCTTGCGTATGCGCTCGGAGCGGACCTCCGCCGACGCGTGCAGGTAGATGCGCAGCTGCGCGTCCCGCACCAGCCAGATGGCCAGGCGGGAGCCCATCACGCAGTCTTCCTCGTGGGCCATGGCCACCTGGCGCTCGTCCAGGAGCCGGTCGTAGGAGGTGTCCGCGCTGGCCATCTCCAGGAGCCGCTCGAAGGGCACGCCCATCTCCTCGGCCATGGAATGGAAGGTGTAGTTCACGAGCCTGCGGCCCAGCCGTTCCTTCAGGAGCCTGGACACCGTGGAGTTGCCGCAGCCGCTCTTGCCCGAGATCGCTATGATCGCCGTTTTCCTCTCCATGCATCCCCCCGCGCCGCTCATTCCACGTTCCTCACCTGCTCGCGTATGTTCTCGATCGCGTCCTTCATGCGGATGACGATGGACGACAGCTCCACCTGCACGCTCTTCGAGCCGATGGTGTTGGCCTCGCGGTTGAGCTCCTGGC
>JAKLIU010000102.1 GCA_022709445.1 Spirochaetota bacterium
CCTCCGGGTGCGGCATCAGCCCGAACACCCTGCCGGTCCGGTCGCAGATGCCCGCGATGCGGTTGGCCGAGCCGTTGGGATCCAGCCCGTCGTAGCGCAGCGCGACCAGCCGCCCGTCCTCGATGCGGGCCAGGGTCTCGTCGTCCCGGGCCACGAACTTGCCCTCCCCGTGCCGTATGGGCAGCATGCGGGGGGACAGGCCGGCGGTCCAGACGCAGGGAGATTCCGGCTCGAAGCGGACCGGCACCCAGCGGTCGACGTAGTGGCCGCAGTCGTTGTGCACCAGGGAGACTTCGGCCGTGCCCGTGCCCCCGAGGTCGGGAAGGAGGCCGGTCTTCACCAGGGTCTGGAAGCCGTTGCAGATGCCTATGACCAGGCCCCCGTCGGCCACGAAGGCCCTGAGCTCGGCCTCCATCCGGGACCGGAACAGGTTGGCCAGGACCAGGCCGGAACCCAGGTGGTCCCCGAAGGAGAAGCCTCCCGGGAAGCCCAGGAAATCCGCGCCCGCCAGCGCGGCCGGGTCGGCGATGAGGTCGGCGACATGCACGGAGTCGGCGTCCGCTCCCGCCATGCGGAAGGCGGCGACCAGCTCCTCGTCGGCATTGATGCCGTAGCCCCGGACGATGATGGCGCGCAGGCTCATGTCTATGCTCCTCCGTTCACGCGATGGGGGTCTTGAAGGCGGCTTCCAGGGCGTCCAGGCCGGCCCTCAGCACGGTCTTCCCGTCCAGGGCGACGCGCAGCTCCGTGCCGGCGACGGTCTCCCCCAGCAGGCGGAAGGGATTTCCGCTCATGGTTTCCTCGAAGCGCTCCCGGTCCTTGGCCCGTACCGAGACCACCAGCCGGCCGCCATCCTCCGAGAACAGGAGCCGGGCGGGATGGTCCGGCGTCCAGTCGGAGCCGGACCGGTCGCCGGGCAGCCGCGACAGCTCGGCGTCCAGGCCCAGGCGACCGCCCAGGCAACACTCGGCCAGGGCAACCGCCAGGCCGCCGTCCGAGCAGTCATGGCAGGACCGCACGATCCTGCCCGAAATGGCGCGGGCCAGGGCGCGGTACAGGGCAGGGGTCCGTCCCAGGTCCACGTCCGGAGCGGGACTGTACTCCGGCGCGCCGCCGGAACCCGCCGCGCGGCCCTCGACCCGCTCGAACATGGTGCAGCCCAGGGCGCCGTCCGTGTCCCCCAGCAGGTACACGAGGTCTCCCGGGTCCAGGAAGTCGGTGGATATCGCCTTGCGGACGTCGGAGAGGCCGCCCATGAGGGTGACCAGCAGGGTGGGCCGGACGGATATCTTCCGACCGCCGGCGCGCGCGTCGTTCTTCATGGAGTCCTTGCCCGATACCAGGGGCAGGCCGTAGGCCAGGCAGGCCTCCCGCAATCCCTCGCAGGCACGGACCAGCTGGGCGGCCTTGAAGGCCCCGTCCGGCGTGGCTTCCGATTCCACGGGGTCGGGCCAGCAGAAGTTGTCCAGGGCGGCCGCCAGTTCGGGGTCCCCGCCCAGGGCGATGTGCGCGCGGTAGGCCTCGTCCACGGCCATGCGGGCCATCAGGCCGGCGTCCTGGTCCGAGTAGCGAGGGCAGATGCCGTGGGTGACCGTGATGCCGCGGAAGGAGTCCAGCCCGGCGCGGAGCACGGCCCCGTCGCTGGGGGCGTCCATGCCCGCGCCCGTGAAGGGTTTTTCCACCGACCGGGCCTGGACCTCGTGGTCGTACTCGCGCACCAGGGTTTCCTTGCTGGCCACGTTGGGGTCGGCCAGTATGGACAGGAGGGTGCCGGTCCAGTCCCCGCGCTCCGGCAGGGGATCGGCGCGGCGGACGGGGGGCGACCAGCGGGCGGGAATGCGCATTACCGGCAGTCCGCGGTGCAGGAACTCCAGCGACAGGCGGCCGGCCGGCTTCCCGCCCGCCTGCAGTTCCACGAAGCCTGAGTCCGTGAAGCGACCCACCACGGTCGCCTCCACGTCGCGCCTGGCGGCCAGGGCCGCGAACTCGTCCCACGCCGCCGGGTCAACCGCCAGGCTCATGCGCTCCTGGCTCTCCGACACCAGGATTTCCCAGGGCGAAAGGCCCGGGTACTTGAGCGGACAGGCGTCCAGGTCGATGTACACGCCGCCGGAGGATTCCGCCATCTCGCCCAGGCTGGAAGACAGGCCGCCGGCGCCGTTGTCGGTGATGGAAAGGTACAGGCCCAGGTCGCGCGCCTCCAGCAGGAAGTCGCGCATGCGGCGCTGGATGATGGGATCGCCGATCTGGACGGCGCTCACCGGGCTGGTCTCGTCCAGGGCCAGGCTGGAGAAGGTCGCGCCGTGGATGCCGTCCTTGCCCACGCGCCCGCCGAGCATCACGGCCAGGGATCCGGGAACGGTTTCCTTCTCCCAGGAGGGCTTGCCGGCCACCGTCTCCGGCATGATGCCGCCGGTGCCGCAGAACACCAGGGGCTTGCCCGCGAAACTCTCGTCGAACAGGAACGCGCCGCCGGCCACGGGTATGCCGGACTGGTTGCCCCCGTCCACGATGCCCTTGTGCACGCCGTCCAGCACGTCCCGTGGGTGGAGGAGCCCCGCCGGGAGCTCGGAGTCGGGCATGTCCGGGTAGCCGAAGCAGAGCACGTTGGTATTGAAGATGGGCTTGGCGCCCATGCCGGTGCCCAGCACGTCGCGGTTCACGCCCACGATGCCGGTAATGGCGCCGCCGTACGGGTCCAGGGCGCTGGGGCTGTTGTGGGTCTCGGCCTTCACGCAGAGCGTGATGCCGTCGTGGAAGCTGACCACGCCGGCATTGTCCGTGAAGACGGAGCGCAGGAAGGGACGGGACGGCGCCAGGTCCTCCGTGGTCCGCCGGATGCAGGTCTTGAACAGGGAACGTATGGTTCGCGACTCCCGTCCGGGTTCCTCGTAAACGATGTCCGCGTTGAAGATCTTGTGCTTGCAGTGCTCGCTCCAGGTCTGGGCGATCATCTCGATTTCCACGTCCGTCGCGTCGACGGGGAGGCCGCGGGCGACGCGGTCGGCACGGTTGGCCGGATCCGCGAAATAGCCGCGAACGGCCCGCATCTCGTCCAGGCTCAGGGCCAGGAGCCGGTCACGGGAGAGGGCCATGAGCCCCTCGTCGTCCATGGCCGCGACGGGCACGGGTTCGGGGACCGGATCGTCGTGCACGGCCGGGGCCGGGTACTCCGCGGGAGGGCGCGCTCCCGAGGCCCAGTCGGCGGCGGACAGCAGGGTGGCTGCCTGCACCAGGGGATTGTGCAGCATGGCGGCGACGGTGCGCGCGCCTGTCGCGTCCAGCGGCCCGTACAGGAGGTACTGGCGCGCCGTGGTCAGGTTCGGGTAGTCGCGCCCGCAATCGAGCCTGAGGGCGGTCCGGGCAGTGATGGCCAGGGTGTCGGTCACGCCCGGCTTCCAGGCCACCTCGACCAGCCAGGACCAGCCCGCCAGGTCCGCGTCGGCGGCCGCGGGCGCGTCGATCCGCACCGCCTGCACCACGGGGTCCGCCAAAACGAAGCGCGCCCGGTCCGGGGACACGGGCGCGCCTGGCAGTACGGCGTCCACGACGGCGACGGAAAGATCCGTCCCGGTTCTCCGGGACAGCTTTTCCGAAAGGCTCCTGCCCCGCCCGTCCAGCGCCGGCTCGATAAAGCGTGCTTCTATGCGCATTGCGCGCGCATAGTACCAAATGCTGGCGGCAACTTCAATAGAAAAGCCCGATCGTCTCCGAGGCCGCCTTGTGGCGCATCTTGACGTACAGGGCGCCATTGGCCTTGCGGAACCAGTACCCGGAGGCATTGTAGCCCTCGAATCCGGCGTCCATGTTGTAGTTGAGCCCGTAGAGCTGGATGCGGGTGAAGGGTTTCACGCCGTAGATGGCCATGTAGTGGGAAAACCCGGCGGGGTAGTCGGCGACGTAGCCGACCTGGCCGGCCGACAGGGACAGCCGCACCGAGGGGGAAGCCGTCCAGGCCCAGGCGCCCGGTCCCAGCTCGCGGAAGAAGCTGACCGCGTGCGGGTAGTAGGGGGAATCGCCCAGGAGCGGGTAGACGGCCGCCATGGATATGGTGTCCGCCGAGGGCTCGGCAACGCCCGACTTCACCGTCACCTGCCGGGGCAGGTTGCCGTGGGCATCCGAAAGCTCGAGCGCGCTGGACACCAGGCTCTGCCCGATGCCCGTGTAGATGGTCTTGCCCGTGGCGCCGCCCAGCCTGATGAGCGAGAAGCCCGCTTCCAGCCCCAGGAGCAGGTCGCAGGCGCCTCCCGCGCCGGTCTCCAGCCAGAAACCGGCGCCGGCCTTCCTGACCGCGGGCGCCAGTATCCGGTCCACGAGCTCGGCCGCCTTGCCGAAGGGATTCTCGGACTCGGCCAGGTAGTCCCGCGCGTCCAGGTAGGCTTCCACGATGCGGAGGGCCTGCACCGGGTTGGCCGCCGTCGGCTCGGCGCTCCTGGCGAGGCCCATGGCCTCCTGGGCCAGGGCATAGGGCGCCCGGTCGAACAGGAGGGGCACGATTCCCTTGCGGTGGAAGAGTTCGGGGGACCTGGCCTGGACCAGGCGCTCGGCCTCCTTGACCTCCGCCAGGTTCTCCTGTTCCCAAGCCCCCATGGCGACGGCGCTCCTGCCGGCGAAGGGCATGCCGCGCCAGGTGATGCTTTCCAGCCTGGAAGCGCGCACCGAGGCGGCCAGGGCGGCCGCCTGTTCGGGGAGGCTCCGCTTCATGGCCTCGGCCATGTAGGCGGTGAAATACGACTCGTCGAAGCGCTCGGACCCGTCGGCCGTCTTCCAGACGGCCCGCGCCGTGTCCAGCCGGTCGCCGGACAGTCCGGACCAGGCCTTCTCGCGGTAGGTGGCCAGGGTCCTGGACCAGAGCGCCGGATCCATGGGCGTCTGGGCGAGGAACTGCGCCGACTGGCCCTGCGCGTCCTTCTTCTGGGGGACGGCCAGGATGGACCGGGGCACGCCGCGGGCCATGATCAGGGCCAACTCGCCCAGCTCGGTCCCGGCGGCGAACCCGCTCAGGACGAATACCGTGTCCCCGGAGCCGACGCGGGGCGAGCCGTCGTCGGCCGGCGTCAGGATGCGGGCTCCGCGGGCGGGGAGGAAGCGCAGCACGGCCGACTTGACCTTGACCGGGGCGGAAAAGGACCATGAGACCCGTCCCGACGCGTCGGAGGTCACCGTGAAGCCTGCGCCGTCGTCGAAGGAGAGCGCCACGCCCGTGTCGAGCAGGCGGTACGAGGACGGCATGGCCCTGCGTTCGCGTCCCTGTTCGTCCTGGTACACCAGGGGCGAGCGCTCCGTGAAGCCCAGCCTGAGCCCGCCGGCGGACAGTTCCGCCGAGCGGAGCCCCCGGCCTTCGGGGCCCGGGGCGGTGCGGATGGACACCCCGGACACGGTCTCCGTGGAGGGTCCCGCCGAGGGGAACTGGATCACCACCAGCAGCGCGAACGCGGCGAGGTATATGGAACCGAGGGCGACGGCCCTTCCGAGTGTCGAGGTTTTCATGTCCCCGTGACTATATACGCTCGGGCTCCGACGAGGCAACACGGCGATGCCGCTCGGCTTGTTAAAATGAAGGAAACCGGTTAGGATCGGCCGGTACCGACCCCGCGCCCCGGAGCGAACCATGAACAGCCGCCGACCCATGCACGCCTTCGTCGCCATCCTGTCCCTCGCCGCGCTCGCCGCCGGCTTCCTCTCCTGCGCCGGCGGCCCCGCCCCGGGAGCCTCGGGCCCGAGCCCCGCGGACCTCAGCCCCGAGCAGCGCGAGCTGATGGAGGTCGAGGCCGTGTACCGGCTCCTGGAGAAGGGCGAACTGGCCCAGGCCGAGCCGCGCCTGGCAGCGCTCGCCGCCGGCAATCCGGCCAACCGCGACTACCCGGTGATGCACGCCGGCGTCCTCCTGTCCATGGGCGATTTCGAGCGGGCCCGGGCCGTCGTCTCGGCCGAGATCGCGGCGGTCCCGGACAACCTGGACGCCCTGTTCACGCTGGCGGAGATCGAGCGTTTCGCCGGCAACGCCAAGGCACACAAGGCCGCCCTGGACGCCATCATCAAGCTCGAGCCGAAGAACCCCGACGCGCTTTCCGCCCTGGGGGACATCGCCTACGACGCCAAGGATTACCGTCAGGCCGAGCTGTCCTACCGCTCGGCGCTCGCCTCCGACGCGGGCCACCTGGACGCGCTCCTGGGCCTGGCCCGGGTCCAGTTCCGCCGGGACGACCAGGCCGACGCGCTGGCCACCCTCGACCTGGCGCTGGCCGCCGATCCCTCCGACCCGCGCGTCCACCTGGACCGCAGCCGCGTCCTCTACCAGATGGGCCGCTACGAGGACTGCGAGAACGCCCTGGACGACGCCATCGGGCTGGCGCCCGACTCGCCCTGGATCCTGCTCGAGCGCGGACGGCTCTACCTGGACACCGGACGCATCGACCTCGCCGAGGCGGATTTCAGCAGGTCCATCGAGCTGGATCCGGAGTACTTCCTGCCCTACGTCTACCGGGCCGGCATCTACGAGTCCACCGGCCGCGACGAGGCCGCCATCGCGGACTACCGCACGATCACCGGGCTGTACCCGGACTACTGGTATTCACTGGAATCCACCGGCGTGCTGGCCTACCGGCTGGGCCTCTGGAAGGAAGCCTTCGCCGCGTTCTCCGAGGCCGCCACCCACGCGGCCGGGTACGGGGAGTACCACATTGCCGCCGCTGTTTCCCTCATGCGCTCGGGGGACCTGAAAGCCGCCAAGGACTACGCGGGCAAGAACCTGGCCAAGATAGACCGCGAGAAGTTCCCCGCCCAGTGGCTCATGCTGCGCCTGGTGTACGACCAGAGCGACACGGCCGCAGAGCTGGAACTCAAGATATCGTCGGAGAAGAGCCTGGACGCCAAGGCGGCCATGCTCTTCTACCTTGGCTCCTACTGGCTGGGACGGGGCAGGCCAGAACTGGGCGCCACGTACCTCCACATGTCCATCGACGCCGAGCGCCCCGGAACCATAGAGCGGCGCATGGCCGAGGCCGACCTCGAGCGCCTCGGCGCCAAGTAAAGGGATCCGCCTCGGGATCCCGGGAGAACCCATGTCCGACACCGTACGCCAGCTCGAGCTCGCCGGCCGCCGCATCATCCTCGTAGCCACCGCCCACGTCTCGCGGGGCAGCGTCGACGAGACCGTCTCCGTCATCGAGGCCGAGAAGCCGGACCGCGTATGCGTGGAGCTGGACGAGGCGCGCTGGCGGTCCATGACCTCGGCGGACGCCTGGGAAAAGACGGACATCGTCCGGATCAT
>JAKLIU010000103.1 GCA_022709445.1 Spirochaetota bacterium
CTGGAACGGATGGCGTCGCTGCGGGAGGGCGCCCTGGACGCGGCGGTCCTGTCCGCGGATCGGTTCGCCGCCCAGGCTGCGCGCGACGGGGCGACGGAGCTCTGGAGGAAGGCTGTTGAAGCCGGGAAGCTGGAACTGGAGCTGGGGCGTACTCGGCAGGAACTGGAAGGCCTGCGCGCCATCGCGGCCAGCCGCGCCGCCGGACTCGAAACGCTGCGGGAACGGGTGGCGGGCCTTGAGGCCGGGCGCGACGCCGACGCGGCTGTGCGCCTGTCCCGTCACCTGCAGCCCGGGCTTCCGTGCCCGGTCTGCGGCAGCCTGGAACACCCGGCAACCGCGGTTTCCTGCGGACGGGAGCCGGGAGCCGATCCCGTCGCGACCGACGGGGACGGGTTGGCTGAGGCTCGCTCCGCCCTCAGGGAGGAGGAGGCAGCTCTGTCCGCCGTCTCGGCGCGGCTGGCGATGCTGGAGGAAACAGGTGCAGCTCTGGCGGAAGCGCTCTCCCCGATGCATGGATTGCCGCGCGCCGACGCGGCCCGGGAAGCGCTGGACCGGGCCGAATGGCGCGTACGGGAACTGGAGCGGCTCGAGCGCGAGGAAGCAGCCCGGGCGGAAGTCCTGGCTGCCGCCAGCCGGGAGCTGGAGGAAGCCAGACAGCGTTCCGCCGCCGCGAGGACCGAACATGCGCGCGCCGAGAAGGAGCTCGCGGTGCTCGATGCGTCCCTGGGGGAGGCCGGCAGGTCAGCCGGCGCCGAGGATCCCGCGGTGGCCCTGGAGGGCCTGCGGCTGAAACGGGAATCCGCGGAACGGGAGCAGTCGGGCATACGCGCCGCGGTCGATGGCTGGGGGCGCGACAGGAACGCGGCGCTTGCCCGGCTGGAGGACTGCGCGTCCCGGTCGGCCGCGGCAGCCGCGGCCCTGGGCGAAGCCGAAAGGCTGGCCTTGGAGGCTCTCTCCGAACGCGACTTCCGTGACGCCGACGCCTGGTCGGCCGCCTGCATGCCGGAGCCCGAACTGGCCGCCCTCCGCGATCGGGCCGCGTCATTCGCGGAACGGTCGGCCGCGGTCAGGGCCCGGGCGGAAGCCGCCAGGCGGGCCGTCGAGGGCCGGGAGCGGCCAGACATCGCCGCGGTGGAAGCCTCGCGGGCGGCTGCCCGTGACGCGCTGGACCGGGCTCGCGCCGAGGCGGAATCTGCGAACGCGGCGGTCCGGGACATGGCAGCGCTGTCCGCTTCCATGGACAGGGCGGTCAAGGAACGGGCCGCGCTCCGGGAGCGGGGCGACCGGCTGTCGGCCATGGCCTCGCTGCTCAACGGGGAAATTTCCGGCAGGCGGCTGTCGTTCAGGAACTGGGCGCTCTCCTCGTATTTCGCCCGCGTGGCGGAACGGGCTTCCGTCCGGCTCCGGGAGATGTCCGACGGCCGCTACGACCTGGCGGTGTCCGAGGGTCGTTCCCGCGGCAGGGGCGGCATCGGGCTTGAACTGGAGGTGCTGGATGCTTACACCGGGCGTTCCCGGCCGGCCACGAGCCTTTCCGGAGGCGAAAAATTCCTCACATCGATATCCTTGGCCCTGGGCCTGTCCGACGTGATCGTCAGGCGCGCCGGCGGCGTGTCCCTGGACTCGATCTTCATCGACGAGGGCTTCGGGAGCCTGGATGCCGACGCGCTGGACAAGGCCCTGGCCGCCCTGGACAGGATACGGGGCGACCGCATGATAGGCATCGTGTCGCACGTGGAGGAACTCAAGGCCAGGGTTCCATCCCGGGTGGAGGTGGTGAAGACCGGTGCGGGTTCGAGCCTGGCGGTGCGCTGACGCGATTCAGGCGCGGAAGGCCGCGTCCAGGTCCCCGGACAGGGCCGAGTCGAGCAGGAGCGAGAGCTCCCCGTCCGTGAAGGCCCTGGGACTGCGCGGCCGCGCCCGGTACGCGATGGCGTCGGACAGGATGGCCGGGGCTTCGCCGGCGCCGACTCCCAGCATTCCGAGGCTGGCCGGCATTCCCAGCCGGGATTTCAGCCCGGCTATCCCAAGCACCAGCTTCCTCGCGGCATCCGCCGGAGCATCAGAGGGCGTAGCCAGTCCCAGGGCGGTCGCGAGCGTCGCCATGCGCGGCGCGGCATCCCGGGCCAGGGCGGCCAGCACGTAGGGGAGGATGACTGCGTTGGCTAGCCCGTGGGCGATCCCCAGCCGCGCACCCACGGGATGCGCGAACCCGTGCACCATGCCCAGTCCCGTCTGGCTGAAGGCGGCTCCCGCCAAGGCGCTCGCGCAGGCCATCTCCGAGCGGGCCGCCAGGTCGGAACCGTCACGCCACGCCGCCTCCAGGAAACGCATGATCCGGGCTGCCGAATGCAGGTTGATCGCGTCGCTGGCCGGATTCGCCCCGAGCGAGAGGAACGATTCGATGACGTGGGTCAGGGCGTCCATGCCCGTGGCCGCGGTGATCGGGGGCGGCATGTCCAGGTGGAGCTCCGGATCCACGATGGCCAGGCGCGGGAAGAGGCACTCGTGGCTGAAGCCCAGTTTGCGCCGGGCGGCGGTGTCCGTGGTGACGGCGGCGGAGCTCATCTCGCTCCCCGTTCCCGCGGTGGTGGGTATGGCGACCACGGGGAGGGCTCCGCCGGCCGGGAAGGCCCGTCCGTGTAGGTATTCCAGTATGTCGGTTCCGTCCGCAGCCATCAGGGCCGCGCTCTTGGCGCAATCGATGGGGCTGCCTCCGCCGTAGGCCACCAGCGCCGACCTCCCGCCAGCCGTCGCCAGCGCGGCCGCTTCCCGCACCAGTCCATCGCCCGGGTCGGCGGTGACCGCGGGGAACTCGTCCCAGGAAATCCCGGCTGCCTCGAGGGACTCCTTGAGGGCGGCGTAGCCGCGCGATCGGACGGTATGGCCGGTGCCGGTCACCAGCAGCACGGAACCGAAGCCCTCCGCCGCGAGCAGGGCGCCGGCCCGGGCCGCGACTCCCGATCCGAAGTGCAGACGGGTGGGGCAGTGGAACGAAAATGGCGTCACGACCCGGTCCGCGGATTCAGCCACGTTTTCCGTCGCCCGATCGACGCGGCAGGCAGTCCGGGCACATGCCCTGCGTCACCCGTATGCCGAACCGGTCTTCCAGGGCCCGGGGCAGCGGCACCCATGCGCCGGACCCGTCCCTGGCTTTTCCGCAGGCGCTGCACAGGGGCAGGTTCGCGTCCGGCGTCCCGGCGGGCATGGCGGATGCCGGCTGGCCGGCCGGGATTCCGGCCTGCGTGTGGCGCTGGGTCACGTCGTTCAGGCTCACCAGGCGGCACAGCAACCTGCCCTTGGGATCCGTGACCGGGACGCAGGACAGCTCGTAGCGGCGGGGACCCGCGGGGCCGTCCAGCGCGACATCCGCGTTCCAGGTTCCCTTCCGGTCAAGCGACCGGGCTACCATTGAAAGCGGCGCGAACTCCTCGGCGAACCGGCCCACGGGCGTGGATCCCCCGGTCAGCCCGATGCCCGCGGCGTTGGCGTCCAGAACCAGTCCCCGGTCGTTGACCACGAAGATGGCGCTGGACAGCGAGTCGAGCAGGGCCGAGCGCGCCACCGGGACCACGGCGAACATGCCGTAGCGCTCGGAAGCGAAGGCGAACAGCGTCGCCGACAGGGCGAAGGTGATGGCCGTGTAGTCCTTCTCCAGGACGGGGATCAGCTTGGTGACGAACAGCACGTTGTACAGGAGCGGGATGAGGACCGCCACCAGCGTCAGCCGGCCCTGGCCCTTCAGGAAGGGCGAGAGGTCGCGGTATGCGTCGATCACCTTGATGGCGCCGGTCATGATCAGGATGTACGAGTACACCGCGTGGATCCAGAACCATGGCCCGGAGTAGGTGGTGATGAATGGCAGCCCGAGCACGCTCGAGAAGCGGAGCTCGGTCCACATGAGCCAGTGCGACTCGTTGGTCCACACCATCACCTGGGTGATCAGCGGGATGATGGACAGGGCGACGAGCCGGCGGGAGGCCCTGCCCCGCGACTTGCCCGTCAGCCTGATGGCGTAGTCCAGCCACGCCACCGGCAGGGCCGCGATGAAGAGATAGGCGATGCGCATGAATACGTAGGTGCCCTGGCGGGTCGACCAGAGCGCTTCCACCCAGTTGGCCGCCAGCCAGCCGATGTCGGCTATAACCAAGGCGGCGAAGGCCCGGTTGCGCGCGTCACCCAGGACGGGTCCCATGCGCCCGAGCAGGAGCACGAGGAAGACGGCCGCCGCCGGGGCGATCACGATGTAGACGAGCTGTTGGAGATCCATGGGGTCCACGGCTTGAAGTATGGTCCAGCCGCGGGTCTGGGTCAACGCCGGCCGCGGGAGACGGGCCGCAGTCGGCCGGCGGAGAGCGGCCGGCCGGCAGCGCTCAGAAGTCCCAGTCCCCCGAGGATCCGAAGAAGTCGTCTTCGCCGCCGCTGCCTCCCAGGCCGGAGAATCCCGTGCCGTCCGCGTTCCGCAGCGCGTAGAGCCGCTCCGCCTGCCGGAAGAGGTTCACCCTGCGTTCGAGCACGGCGGCCTCCGACTTGACCTTGCGCAGGAAGTCGCCGACGGTCAGGCCTTTTCGGATCTCGATCCTCTCCGCCGGCGTGCCCGCGACGATGTCCTGCAGTTGCAGGATCCGGTAGTAGATGCGCTCGAAGATGAACAGGACCTTGCGGACCTCCAGGATGGCGCCGGCAAGTTCCTTCTTTTCCCTCATGACCTCCGGGGAGCGCGGGTTGATGGCGGTTCCGGAGGCGTCCTCCTTCAGCCACTTGGAGAGGATCTCGCTCTTCTGGATGGGGTCGAAGGCGGCGGCGAAGCGCGCCGAGAGGTCGGCGTAGCGCTTCTCGTAGTCGGCCAGGGCCCTGGCGGGATCGGCCCGGAAGGCCTCGATGGCCTCGGCTATCCAGCGCTTCTCGAACTCCTCGGGGGAGGACACTGAGACGGGCATGAGCCTCAGCCGTTCCGCCGGACGCTTCTCGGCGGCCTTGCCGGCGGGCACCGCGATGGCGCCGGATTCGTCCTCGGCGGTCACGGCCCCTTCGGAGCAGACCACCAGGATGCCGCCGGATACCGAGGTGGCGACCGTGAAGCCCGTGCCGCGGACGCCCATGACGGCGCCGTCGGTGGTCACCTTGAAGGTGGGCGAGCCGGATATCTTGGCGAGTTTGGAGCCGATCTGCCCTGAGATGAGCTCTATGGTGCTCTTTGGACTGGTGGCGTCGGGGCTCAGGCGGAGGTAGACCACGGACTTGGGCTTGATCGTCAGCGTGCCGGCCATGCCGGTGGTCTTGGCGAGGTCTATCACCACGTAGCTGTCGGCGGTGGTCTTGAGCATGTCGTCGGGGAACACGTCGTCGCCTATGTTGAGGGCTTCCTTGAGGGGCTTGCCCGCGCGTATCACGGTGACCGTGCCTTCGACGTAGTTGACCATGCCGAAGGGCTTGAGATCCTGGGCCCAGAGAGAGGCGACGACCGTCAGGAGCAGTATCGTCGTGGCTGTTCGTTTCATCCTGGCACTCCTTGTGGATGGCACCATGGTACCGGACTGGAGTATAGCGCGATCCGGGGCGGAAATCGACAACGGGGCGACCGGGACCCGCGGTCCGCGATCGCCCCGTACGGCAGGCCCCTGAGTCCGGAGGTCAGAACCGTACGCCGACGAACCACTTGGGCCAGGCGGTCACGGTGGCCCCGAACAGCTCGAAGGTGACGGCCGTGGGGTCGCCGAAGTCGCTGCGCAGGTATTCGGGAACCGGGCCCGAGCCGCCCACGGAGAAGTCCGTCTTGATGCCGAGGTACGGGCCGCGGCCGGTGCGGTCGCCCAGCCCGAACGAGCTGCGGAGGCTCCAGAAGGTGCCCGGCCAGTCGTACGAGGCCGGGGAGGCGCCTTGCCACAGGACCGCCGAGAGGGCGGACAGGCTGCCGTCCGTCACGGGGGTCTCGGCGCAGAGTTCCACGTCCGCGGTCATGAAGAGCACGCGGAAACGGTGGCCGATGCCCATGCCCATGGTCGTGTTGGCCAGGCGGCCGTCGAACAGGGAGGAAGCGTCGGCGCCCAGGTAGAAGGAGGAGTACATGGCCGGGGTTCCGGAGCGGTAGGTCAGGTAGGCGGTGTCGGTGTCGAACTGCCAGTCGACGGCCAGGTCGTAGACGCCGTTGCCGATGATGTTGACCAGGCCGATGGCCAGGCCGTCCAGCTCGTCCGCGATGTTGACCAGGCCTATCATCACCCCGTCGGCCTCGCCGGCTATGTTGAACACGCCCGCCAGCATGGCGCCGTCCAGTTTCTCCGCGATGTTGAAGACGCCTGCCGCCTGTACGCCGCTCACGGTGCCGCCGGCGATGTTGAACACGCCTGCCGCCTGGAAGAGGGACACGTCGCCCGCGGTCATGTTGAAGACTCCGGCGCCCTGGAAGCCGCTGACGTCGCCGCCGGTCATGTTGAATACGCCCGCGGACTGGAAGCCGCTGACGTCCCCGCCGGTCATGTTGAAGACTCCGGCTGCCTGGAAGCCATCGAGCCGGCCCAGGTTGATGTTGAAGACGCCGGCCAGCTGGATGCCGTCCACGCTGCCGGTCAGGCTGCCGACGGCGCCGAGGGCCAGCGAGGTATCGTAGATTCCAGGGGGGATGGACAGGCCGGGGACCAGCCCGATGAGCACGGGCATGTAATCGTAGTCCCCGAAATCGGCCCCATCGTCCTGCCAGTCGGCGTCTTGGGGGAGTTCGGCATCCCGGTCTTCCCCGTTTCCGGAGAAGTATTCGTCCCGGGCCGTCTGGAGGACGGAGTCGCCGGAGGGTTCGTCGGAGGCTTCCTGTGCCCACAACCCGGACTGCGCGGCCAGCGCCGCAGTCAAAAGGAAGAGCGCGATGCGTTTCATGTTCACTCCCGTAGGCGAGTGGTGGATTCGTGCCTCCTCAAGGAGCGCACACCGGCAACTATACCGCATCCCGGCGGGGAAAACGACAGGGAGCGAGAAAAAAGGGGTGCGACGGACCGCCCGGCCCGGTCCGGGTTTCAGCGGGCCACGGTCACCGAGTCGGACAGGTTGAAAGGCAGCGTGAAGGGCGGCAGGACTTCGAGGCCCATGTCCACGGTGACCGTGCCCTTGAGCCGGTAGGCCAGGCGCTCCAGGTTCATCACCTGGTCCAGGACCTGGCGGTTCATGGTGGTGAAGTTCATGGTCAGTTCCAGGGTGATGTCGGCGGAGCCC
>JAKLIU010000104.1 GCA_022709445.1 Spirochaetota bacterium
GTAGTACACGTAGACGAGCTTGGACACCAGGTCCGTCTCGCCATCCCGCAGTATGGGCACCAGCAGCCAGAGGATCAGCGCGATGGCCGCCGCGCTGGCAGCGCCCAGGATGACCAGGTAGCGCCTGGCCTCTCCCATGGGCAGCCCGCTCTTGCGGTAGCCGGACAGCAGGATCGCCAGGCTCGCGAAGTACGGCAGGTAGGCGAGCATCCAGAACGCGTCCGCCACGGTGGAGCCCAGGGATTCCACGTCGATCCCGAATACCGAGTCCAGGAGCATGTAGGTCGTTTCCCCGCAGGCGCTCAGGGCCATGCCCAGGGCCAGGAGGGACCAGGCCAGGCGGGCGCTGTCCCGGGTCTTGAGCGCAGCCACCGCCGCCAGCACGCCGGCCGCCCCCAGCGCAGCCGCCGCTATGGGCAGGAGGGTGCTGGTCCAGACGAGCAGGGCACCGCCTTCCGGAGCCAGCGCGTAGACGGCCACGTTCAGGAGGAGCAGAAGGCCCGAAGAAACCCAGTACCAGATCGGAATTCTCATGGTGTCTCCCGTTTCCGCGCAGCACTCCCCGGGCGGCCCCCTCAGGGCATGCCACGGTTCCGTGCGGGATGCAGGATAATTCTATCGACATCCGGACCGGAGTCAAGGACGGCGACGGCGGCGTCCGGACTTGCGCCCGGACTACGAAAGGAAGCTTATTGTAGTCGCCGCTGGGCGCGGCTGGCTCCGACCCTGCCGGCGCGAAGCGCGAACGCTTCGCGAATGCCGGTCCATCGCGGCATCCCTGCCGCGCAGGACTCGTCCCGCTACGCGGGACGGCGACGGCGGGATCCCGACAGTCAGTTCCTTCAGCTACACATTAAACTTGAAGAACATGACATCGCCGTCCTGGACGACGTACTCCTTGCCTTCCATGCGTATCTTGCCGGCGGCCTTGAGTGCGGCCTCCGAGCCGTAGGAGTCGATGTCCGCGAAGGAGTACACGTCCGCCTTTATGAAGCCCTTCTCGAAGTCCGTGTGGATGACGCCGGCCGCCTGGGGAGCCTTGTCCCCGGCGTGGATGGTCCAGGCCCGGCACTCGTCCTTGCCCGAGGTGAAGAAGGTCCGCAGGCCCAGGAGGTGGTACGCGGCGTGCACCAGGGCCGCCAGGCCGGATTCCTTGAGCCCCAGCTCGGACAGGAAGTCCAGCTTGTCCTGCTCGCTCTCCATCTCGGCCAGCTCGGCCTCGAACTTGCCGCAGATGACCACCACGTCCGCGCCTTCCGCCGCGGCGCGCGACTTCACCGCCGCCACGTGCGCGTTCCCGTTCCGGATCCCGTCCTCGTCCGTGTTGCACACGTACACCTGCGGCTTCATGGTCAGGAGGAACCAGGCGCGGGCCTCGGCGGCCTCCTCGTCGGACAGCGCCACCGAGCGCGCCGGCTTGCCCTGCTCCAGGGCGGCGCGCACCTTGCCCAGGGCGCTGATCTCGTGCTCGGCGGCCTTCTTCTGGTCGCCGCCCATCACGCGCACCGCGCGCTGCGCCTTGTCCAGGCGCTTGTCCACGGTCTCCAGGTCCGCCAGGGCCAGCTCCGTCAGGATCACCTCGATGTCGTTGACCGGGTCCACGCGGTTGGCCACGTGCACGATGTTCGGGTCGTCCCAGCAGCGCACCACGTGGGCGATGATCGCCGTCTCGCGTATGTGCGCCAGGAACTGGTTGCCCCTGCCCTCGCCCTTGCTCGCGCCTTCCACCAAGCCCGCGATGTCCACGAACTCCATCACGGCCGGGACGCGGCGCTCTGGCTGGAAGAGCTCCACCAGTCGGTCCAGCCGGGCGTCCGGCATGGGCACGATGCCCACGTTGGGGTTGATGGTGCAGAACGGGTAGTTGGCCGCCTCGGCCTTCGCGCTGGAGAGCGCAGAGAATATGGTGGACTTGCCCACGTTGGGCAGGCCGACGATGCCGCAGTTGAGAGCCATGGATTCCTCGCGATTCGTGGGATGCTGTCTGGCCAAGAGTAGCCGGAACGGCCACCGGTGCGCAAGGCGAGGAAGCTGCCGTGGGCGTGCCGGCGCCCGGCGGCGCCGTCGGGCTGGCTCCGGGCTCCGCGCCTTCCGGCGCTCACTGGCTGTCCGAAAAGTCCAGAGGATTTCTTCGGACAGCGTCCTCAGCCACCGCATTTGCGCACCATTTCACCGAAATGGGAGCAAATGCCAAGGGTATTCTGCGCTTAACCCTCACGCGTGGCGTGTTTCTCACGCTGCGCGTAACCCTCACGCGTGGCGTGGTCCTCACGCTGCGCGTAACCCTTACGCGGCGGCCATGACGCCGGGGATCGGCTACAGCGCGATGAAGGCCACGGCCTCGGCGGCGGGCAGGAGGCGGCCCACGCGCACCTCAACCTCGGGGTAGGCCGCGAAGATGGCCGAGAGGAATGCCGCCAGTTCGTCGCGCAGGGCCTGGTCGGCGACCACCGTGTCGCCGCGCAGGCAGGCTATCACCTTGTGGTCGGCCTGCCCGTCCTCGAACATCTCAAGGAGGGCTATCGGCTCGCAGTCCACCCGCGAGCCCTCGCGCAGGCGCTCGTGGGTGATGACGTAGCAGTCGGCGCAGTCGCCGTCCGCCCCGACCTGGGAGCCCATGACAAAGCCGTAGGGATACGGATAGGCCACCACGGCGCGGCGGCTGCCCGTGCGCCCGAGGGTCTGTTCATCGTACCGGCCCTTCTCGTTCGAGCCGCGTTCGGCCTCAATGAATACTTCCATGGTGAATACCTTCCGGGGGATGGCCCAGTATAGCCGTTTTCAGGATTCATTGACAGCACCCAGGAATCAGTCCGGCGTTTCACTGAATGAAACGCCATTTCATTCTTGCGGTATTTACGAAGCATATATTTCGTTGTATGATACGCGCGGGGCAAAACCGCCCCGTGCCGACCGGGAATACCAAGGAGACGCCGCCATGATCAACCTGGATGCCATGCTGTCCGACAACGCCAAGAACATGAAGAAGAGCGCCATCCGCGAACTGCTCAAGCTGACCTCGCGGCCTGACATCATCTCCTTCGCCGGCGGCCTGCCCGCGCCGGAGACCTTCCCGGTGGCCGACCTCAAGGAAGCCGCGGACATCGTCTTCGACAAGCACTCCGCCAAGGCCCTGCAGTACGGCACCACCGAGGGCGACGTGGACCTCAAGGCGGAGATCATCAAGTTCGAGGCCAGGCAGGGCGTGACCCTCAAGGACGAGAACCTCCTCATCGTGTCCGGCAGCCAGCAGGCCCTGGACATGGTCCCCAAGCTCTTCATCAACCCGGGCGAGTACGTGATCGCAGGCAGGCCCAGCTACCTCGGCGCGCTCAACGCCATCCAGGCCTACCAGGGCAAGGTGCTGGGCATTCCCTTCACCCCGGAGATGGACGGCTTCGACATGGACGTCCTGGCGCGCTCCTACAGCCGCCTGGTCCAGGGCGGCGGCAAGGCCAAGTACATCTACGTGATCCCGGATTTCCAGAATCCAGCCGGCCTGTGCTGGAGCCTGGAGAAGCGCAAGGCCCTGCTCAAGTTCGCCTACGACCACGACCTGTTCATCCTCGAGGACTCCCCCTACCGCGAGATCCGCTTCCTGGGAGAGCACGTTTCTTCCATTTACCAGCTCGACCAGCACGGGGAGAACCGCGGCATCGTCATCAACCTCAAGACCTTCTCCAAGATCCTGGCTCCCGGTACCCGCACCGGCTGGATCATGGCCAGCGAAGCCATCATCAACAAGCTGGTGGTGGCCAAGCAGGCCATGGACCTCTGCTCCGGCGTCTTCACGCAGAAGTGGCTGGCGGAGTACATGAAGAGCGGCAAGATCTACGAGCAGATCAAGCAAACCTGCGAGAACTACCGCGTCAAGCGCAACTTCATGGTGGAGATGCTCGAGAAGCACATGCCCAAGCGCTACGACGTGAAGTGGACCAAGCCCGAGGGCGGTCTCTTCCTGTGGATCAGCCTGCCCAAGTACATCAGCACCGACGAGCTCTTGCTCAAGGCCATAGAGCAGGAGAAGGTGGCCTTCGTCGCGGGTTCCGGCTTCTACTTCGACGAGCCCGAGCACAACGCCATGCGCATCAACTTCTCCTACTCCAGCACCGAGCTGATCGAGGACGGCGTCAAGCGCCTGGCTCGCATCATCACCAAGGAGATCGAGACCTACGAGGCGGGGCACCGCGCCAAGACCCTGCCCGAGGGCATGTAGGCCCGGAATCCCCCGTCGCGCGCGCATCAGCCCGGAGCCAAAGCGCTCCGGGCTTTTTTTGCGATTACCGGCCGATACTATCGGGACATAATCAAATTAGAATTACCTGCATATACATAGATATTACTATCCAGTAATACTTTGCTGTAATTCTTCATCATAATCCGAATTGACAGTCCCGGACATGCAGGCCAAACCATCCCGGCCCGCTCGAGTGTCTGCTCGAGTGCCTGCTCGAGCGCCGTCTCGAGTGTCGACTCGAGCGCCAAACCGGACACTCGGGCGTCAACCCGAACACCCGGGCGTTGCCGAACAAAGGACGCCGAGCCTTCTTCCTGGGGCCAAACCGGGTCTGCCGACAGGATATCATTCAAATTTCTTTGAAACTCCCGGGCAGAGAGACTAGAATGGAACCAGATGAACAAGCGTCCGGTCTTCCAGGCGATACTCGCGTTGATCCTCATGGCCGGCCTCGGCCAGCTGCAGGCTCAGGAAACGGTGGAGCGCCGCGTGATGGTGCTCTACTTTGTCCCGCTGGCCGGCGCCGGCGCCAGCTATTCCGCCCTGTGCGCCGACACCATAGCCATAGAGCTGGAGCGGCTGGGCTACCTGGTCATGCCGGCCCAGGAGGCTCGTGAGTCCTTCAGGGGTGACGCCCTGGACAACGACGCGGTGTACAAGGCCGCGGTCGCCCTGGGCATGGACGTGGCGGTCACCGGTTTCTACGTGCTGGAAGGCAGCCAGATACGGATAGGCGTCCGCGCCCTGGACATAGTCGCCGGGGGCATGGTGGCCGTGGCAGCCTCGGAGGCGGGACCCGCCGGCATAGAGGTGTTCGACACCATCGATGCCATCTCCGCCCGCATCGCCAAGCGGGTCCGGGAAGCGCTCAAGCCCATCCCCAAGGCCTCGGTGACCGTGGAGCGCGAGGAAATACGCGTGGAGACCACGGTGGTGGAGGAAGTGATCGAGCTGGGCACGCCGGTGACGGTCAGGCTCGGCTCGCCCGACGAGGGAGCCATGGTCAGCCTGGCGGGGCAGCCCTTCGGGACGGTGGCGGAAGGGTTCATAGACCTGCCCGGCAAGGACGGCGAGGACCTGATCCTGACCATAGGCAAGGAAGGCTACCATGAGCAGGAGCTGACCATCCCGGTGCGCTCCCGCAAGCCGACGGCCAGGGCTCCGAGACTCAGGCGGATATCCGACCGGGAGCTGGCCTTCAAGCTGGGCATGGACCGGCCCCTGGGCCTGGACGCGGAGGCCCGCTTCTGGCTGATCCCCGAGCTCCTGGCCTGGGAGGCCAGCGTCGGCCTGTTCTACATACCGTTCCAGTACCCGGATTTCGCGACCTTCGGCGAGACGGCGACCATCCTGGGCCCGGGAGAAGGCGCCATCGAGCTGCCCGTGGCCGGTTCCGCGCGGTTCTTCCCGTACTGGTTCATCCGGCGCGACACCTTCCTGTCGCCCTACCTGGACCTGAGCCTCTCGGAGACGCTGCTGCTGCTGCCCGCCAACCTGGTGCAGGGGGAACCGGCCCTCGCCATGTTCACCCGTTTCGGCGTGGCGCCCGGCCTGCGCATGCGCTTCAACGGCTGGGACCTGTCCCTGGACGCCCAGCTGCTCTCCCCGCGCTTCCTGGGACTGGGCACCCTGAGCGGAACCAGGCAGGAAGCGGGCCTGCGTATGAGGCTGGAGGTGTCGATACCATGGTAGCCGGAAAACGACTGGCGCTCGCCGGTGCCTGCGCTGTCCTGGCCGTCTCCGGCTGCGACATCCTGTCCACCGCGCTCCCTCAGGGCTATGCCAACGACCTGGTGTCCTATTCCGACCCCCGCTGGGAAGCCCGGACGCGGATCGCGGACACCGGCTTCTTCGGACTGGCCGTGGAGAATTCCGGGCCTTCGCCCCGGATCTTCGTCATCAGCCGATCGGCGGTCACCGAGTACGACGAGGAGCTCAATCCGGTGCACCGCTACCTCCCGGAAAACGTGCTGTTCCTGGAGGCCTTCACGGACGGCCGCGGTCCCGAGAAGTGGGCCGCCCAGGTGATGTCCACATCCCCGCCCGTCGTGCGCCTCTACGGGGCCTGGTCGGGAGTGGCGCTCTACCTGTTCGATTCGGGGGAAACAGTCCTGGGCAAGCGCTTCCACTCGGGGGAGAAGCTGTTCTCCATCATGGAGAACACGCCCAACTTCGACCAGACGCAGGAAGACTTCATCTACAACGGAGTCGATACACTGTCTTGGAACAGCGGTTCCAACAACACCATCGTCAACCCCGTGGCGTACAGCTACGACAGCCTGTCCGACCAGGTCAACGTCCTGTGCGAGCTCTCCTCCGTCCCGGACGGCTTCGGCAGGAGGGAGCACACCACGCAAGTACGTCCCCTGCAGAGGCTGGGCGGCACGGCGGGCGTCAGCTCGGTATCCCTGGTCACCCCCGCCATCGAGGAGCGGATGACCTTCGACCGGCTGACGACACGGGGATCCCGCGCGATCGTCACCTTCTGGAACGGCGGGAAAGAGTTCAGTGAGTACGAATCCCTCAGCTTCCTGTACGACATGCTCGGCTCGGGACAGCCCCTGGCCAGCTTCCGGGCCAAGGCAGGCGTCATCGAATCCACGACAGACTCGATCTACGTCCTGGCTTCCGACAGGGAAGGCGTGGCCTGGCTCCATCGCCTGAGGTGGCTGCCGTGAGCCGCGCGTCGACTCGCATCACGGCGGCCGTGCTGGCCCTGGCGGCGCTGACAACCGGAGCCTTCGCCCAGGGCCGGGAGACCGCGGCCGTGGAAGGCCTGGCTCCGTCCCGCGTCTTCTTCGAGGCGGGCAGGGTGGATCCCTCGGCGGCGTCCCGGTTCCCCGCGGTGCTGGAATTCCTCAAGCTGGAACTGGAGGCATCCACGCGCCTGGTGGTGACCTACCTGCGGGAC
>JAKLIU010000105.1 GCA_022709445.1 Spirochaetota bacterium
GCGCGATGATCAAGACCTACTGGGCGGACAAGGCCAAGGTGGATGCCAAGAAGATCTTCTCCGTGGCGGTCATGCCCTGCACCGCCAAGAAGTGGGAGAGCGGCCGCAACAAGGACATGTTCAGCTCGGGCGAGCGCGACGTGGACGTGGTGCTCACCACCCGCGAGCTGGCGCGCATGATCAAGCAGGCCGGCATCGACCTGGTGAACCTGCCCGACGAGGAAGCCGACAGCCCCATGGGCCCGTACACCGGCGCCGGCACCATCTTCGGCGCCACCGGCGGCGTGATGGAAGCCGCCCTGCGCTCGGCCTACTACCTCGTCACCAAGGAAGACCTCAAGGACGTGGAGTTCACCGGCGTGCGCGGCATCTCCGGTATCAAGGAAGCGCGCATCAACATCAAGGGCACCGAGGTGCGCGTCGCGGTGGCCCACCAGATGGGCAACATCGCCACCGTGCTCGAGCAGGTGCGCGCCGCCATCGCGGAGGGCAAGGATCCGCCCTGGCACTTCATCGAGGTGATGGCCTGCCGCGGCGGTTGCATCGGCGGCGGCGGACAGCCCTACGGAGCCACCGACGCGGTGCGCCAGCAGCGCATGGCCGGCATCTACGCCGACGACGAGAGGAGCACCTACCGCTGCTCGCACCACAACCCCTTCATCACCCAGGTGTACAAGGAATTCCTCGGCGAGCCCAACGGCCACAAGGCGCACCAGCTCTTGCACACGCACTACGAGAAGCTGGAACTGTACAACAAGTGACGCATTTTCGAGCCGACGCCGGGGGTACCCGGCGCGGCTCAAAATGCTTGCGCGGGCCGACGCTTCGCGCGGCCCGCGGACTGGTACCGGGTGGTGCGTGACGGGGCCGGCGCTGCGCGCGGCCTGGTACCGGATGGCGCTTGACTGGGCCGACGCTGCGCGCGGCCCGCGGACTGGTACCGGGTGGTGCGTGACGGGGCCGACGCTGCGCGCGGCCGCGGGCGGATTGTTTATCGGTTCGAGGCGCTCCCTTCGGGGAGCGCTTCTTTTTTTTACTGCGATCTGCCCATGGTCGCCCCGGCATGGGTTTGCCTTTTCGTGAATAAATCCATACATTCAGGGCAAGACTGGAGGCTCTATGCCCAAGAACATGGGATTGATCGACAAGCTGGTCCGCATCGCGGCGGCCATCGCAGTGGCGGTGCTGATCTTCACCGGTACCCTCGCCGGGACCCCGGCCATCGTGCTCGGGATCGTGGCGGCGGTGTTCGTGCTGACCAGCGTGGTCGGCACCTGCCCGCTCTACCTGCCGTTCAAGATCGACACCCGCGGCAAGAAAAAGGCTTGAGAGACGCTCACCGGGTCCGCCTGAACCGCAGCGCGCTCCAGTCAGCGTCGATGGATACGTTGCGGTTCGGCTGCCAGCCCAGGGGGGCAAGTACCTCCCACAGCCTGTCGCGGTTCAGGTCGCTCTTCATCGACGCGGACGACTGCTTGGGAAAGGCGAACCAGATGACGGCGCCGTCCGAGGTCGCCTCGCGCAGGATCTCCTCCGCCGCGAGCGCGTCCGCCTTCATGGGCGCGAACGCGATGGCGAAACCGTAGCGCAGTCCAGCCCGCTGCGATTCGTGCAGGTCGCAGCCGGAGCGCAGCGCCTCGAGCTCCGGCGCGAAGGAAGCCGGCGCGCCCAGGATCAGCGCCGGATCCTGGGCCTTGTAGTTGAGCTTCCTGAGCAGCTCGGTCACGTTCCCGCGCCTATTTGGCCGGCCCGATGCGTATGACGATCTCCGCGTCGGGGTCGGTCTTCTTGAGCGGCTTGACCAGGCCAAGCACGACGTTGAGTATCGTCTCCCTGACGAAGGGGTTGAGCGGCACGTCCAACCCGGCCACCTTCACGGTCACTTCCCGTTCTTCCATTGCTTTCCTCCCAAGGTATCGCGAGATGAACGCCCCGGTATCCGATGTCGCGAAGACGGCGAGGCCGGCGTCGCGCGCGAGCGAGGCGATGGCTGGCCGGTCGGTCAACACCGCGTCAAAATCTCCGAGTTTTCCCTTCAGCGCTTCGACCGTCTCGGCAGGTCCGCCGACCAGCACCCGCGCGGCGCTTTCCACGATCCTGCCTTCGACCAGGATCACGGCCGCCCCCGGGAAAATGCTTTCCAGCCAGGGGCGATCCCAGTCGCCGGGCACGGGCAGGGACAGCATGGCTTCGGTTTCCGAGACCAGAGCGGCCGCCCCGCACGCCTCGAAGAACCGCGAGCTGTCCTTGCCCGGCAGGTTGAAGGAACCCCGATGGCGCACGCACTTGACGGCGGCCGCCGGGACTCCCGCGGCCCGCAGCTCGCTCAGCGTCGCTTCGATGAAGCTGCTCTTGCCGGTATCTGACCAGCCGATGAAGCAGGCGATGGCGGGTTTCACGCTTTCCATTCTACGCCGGGCAGTCGCTGGGGGCAAGCTTCATCCACGCTCGATCTCCGTGCCGGAGGCCATGCCCCAGCCGTTCTCCCGGATCTCGGGACGGGACACCCTGATGAGGTCGTAGCGCTCCAGGCTGAAGAAACCGGCCTCGCTCGCGACAGGATCGTCGCGCCTGGCTGAGAACGGGAAGCGCCCCTCCGGACCGCAGAGGAGGTAGCGTATCCTGCCCGCCTTGTTGAGCATGGGCTCGGACACCACCCGGTAGCGCAACGGCGTCTCCTTCGCTGAGGACGGAGCGGGCGGGGTCAGGACGAACCAGCTGGTCTTGATGAGGCGGCGGTCCAGGCCCGCGCGCCTCGCCAGCTCGGAGACGAGCTGCGGGATATCCCATGTCGATTCATCGTGGCAGGTGTGGGTCGGCCCGGCCGCCAGGGCGGGGCAGGGACGGTCGTGGGGGCAGGGAGCGAGCACGCGCCAGCCGTCGGCGACCAGGCTGTCGCGAAGGCTGATCGCGTCGCGGCTGGCGGCCAGGGTCGCCGGCTCCATCACCAGGATGCTCCCGCCGGGAACCAGCACGGCCGCGGCACGATCCAAGACCGTGCGCCTGCGCTCGATGCGGTCTTCCCTGCCCGCCGCGATCTCGTTCAGGGAGTGCCCGAAGCTCACCAGGCCGTATCCCGTGCCCGGCACGGCCTCCGGCGACTCCAGGTCGGCGCGCAGGGTCGCGGCCCCGGGGATCAGGCGCGCGGCCAGGGCCAGCGCGGCCTCCGACGAGTCGACCAGGACGCTGCTCGCGCCCAGGCGGTCGGCGATGGCCGCGGCCACCGGGCCGGGACCGGATCCCAGGTCCAGGGCGCGGGCCGCGCTCAGGCCGGACAGGTTCAGGGCCCTGGTCGCCTGGGCGTAGGAGACCGGCCAGTAGTACAGGAGATAAGCGCCCAGGGCGTCGGGGTCGTCCATGTAGGACGAGCCCACGAGCGCTCGCTCGCCGGTCAGCCCGCGCTGCAGGCGCAGGACGGCTGATGCGAGCCTGTCCAGCTCGGCCGGAGACAGGTCCCGGCGCGACGGGGCGTTCCCCTGAACCGTGGCGCTCCCCGGGCACGCGGCGCGCCAGGCCGCGACCAGGGCATCCATGCGTCCCGCGGGCAGCCCGGGCCCGGGGGCGTTCAGGGCTTGCCCGCCTTGATAGCGGCCACGCGCGCGGCCATCCAGGCCAGGGACTCGTGGAAACCCGCCATGCGCGTGTAGCGGTGGCTGACCCCGTCGTACACCTCGTACTGGACGGCGCTGCCGGCGTTCCGCAGGGCGTACACGAACTTGCCCTGGCTGGGGTTGGTGACGATGAAGTCGTCACCTCCCTGGATCACCAAGGCGGGAACCCCGTGGCCCGAGAGTCCCGTATGGTTCTCCGCGAGGGCCGCGGCCAATCCGGGGTAGTCCTGTTTCAGCCGGCCCGCGTAGAGGCTGGCGGCGAACTCCGGGCGGTAGAGCTTTTTCCAGTCGAAGCCGTAGTGGACCTGGAACTCGTCCACGGCCATGGTCGAGGCGTCGGCTTCGAAGCTCGGCATCCATTTGGGAAGGAGGTAGTCCGCGGGACGGATCCTGTCGGAGCCGTACATGCTCAGGTAGGAGTAGAAGATGAGCGGGGCGTAGGCCGGGCCCTCGCGGACCAGGGCCTCCACGTCGTTGGTGGAGCCGTAGGTGATGACCCCCGCCAGGGGGACGCCGGGCGCGTATTCCGGACGCAGGTCGGCCGCAGCCATCGCCGCGTGCCCGCCCTGGGAGTAGCCTGCGGTGAACACGGCCGCGGACGGGCGGGCCTTCAGCCCGTCGCGCGGGAAGAAGGCCAGGGTCGCGCGGATGGCGTCCAGCATCATGCGGCCCTCGGCCAGCTTGGAGAAATAGCGCTGGGGCCGGGCGGGGTCGTTGAAGCCGGTGTAGTCGGGGAACATGACGATGTGCCCGAGGGTGGCGTAGGCGAGCATGTTCTGCTCGTACCAGCCCCAGCGCCGGGTCTCCGGCCGCTCCAGGGACGGCGCGCACTCGTCGCCCACGCCGGTGGTCCCGGAGGCGAACACGTAGACGGGCAGTTCCGCCTCCCCGTCGATGAGCGGCACGAAGAACTGGGCCTTGATGGTCACGGGGCTGCCGTCGAAGTCCAGGCTGGAGAAGGTTACCAGGTACTTGCGCACGGGCCAGCGCGGAGCCGGGGCCTTGTAGGACTCGAAGAACCTGGGGATGGAACGGGCCAGGTCGGCGGTGCCCGAGTCGTACTGTGCCTCCACGGACAGTATGGTCCCTCCCGACGCCGCGAGGGCGGGTGTGGCGGGCGCAGCCGGGGACTGGGCCGCGGCGAGCTGCGCGGCGGCGAGCAGTCCGAGCGCGGCCAGGCGCCGGGCCGAGTTCATCGTCGTACGGATGGCAAGCTTCATGTTCACGCTCCTACTTGAGCTTCGCGCGCATCCAGGCCTGCACCTCGGCGAAGGCGGTCTGCCTCGTGTCGTGCCTGGCGCCCTCGTAGATGCGCAGTTCCACCGCGTCGCCGCGCGCGCGTACCGCCTCCGCGAAGGCCCGCTGGCTGGCCACGCTCACCACGATGTCCTCGGTACCCTGGCAGATCAGCGCCGGGACGCCGTGGCCGCCCAGGCCGGTCGAATTGAGTTTCAGTATCCGGTAGATGCCCGGGTATTTCTCCTCGAGCCGGTCCGACAGCAGGGCCTCGGCGAAGGCCGGGTTGAAGAGCTTCTTGGGGTCGATGGGATAGTAGGATTGCATGCCTCCCACGCACTGCCTGGTCACGTCGAAATCCAGGGTGGGCGCGAAGGACTTGGCCAGGGCCAGCTCCGGATCCACCGCGGAAGCGCCGTACAGGTTGCGGAAGGTGTAGAGGGCCATGGGCGCCACGTCCGGGAATTCCTTGAACAGGGCGATGAGGTCGGTGCTGGGTCCGTAGCCGATGATGCCGTCCAGCCGCAGTTCCGGCGCATAGGAAGCGCGGCCGTCAGCCGCCGCGAAGGCCGCGTGCCCGCCCTGGGAGAAACCCGCCACGAAGTTGCGCGTGTCGGAGATGCCGGAAACCTTCAGCTGCGCGATGAGGTTGCGGGTCGCCCGGATGGCGTCCAGCATGGCGGCGGTCTCGGCCTGGGCGACCATGTAGTACTGGTCGCGGTCGGGGTCGCCGAAGCCCAGGTAATCCGGGATCACTCCTATGGTGCCCTGGCCGGCATGGCTGAGCACGTGGGAGCGGTACCAGCCCCATCGTATGCCGGCCACGTGCTCGCGCGAGGGGCGGCACGCGTCGATGATGCCGGTGGAGCCGGGCCCGAAGGCGTACAGTGCGCGTAGTGCGGGCTTTTCCGCGCCGTAACGCGGGATGAACACCTGCGCGAAGGCTGTGGCCTTCTCCCCGTCCGGGTAGACGCTCTCGAACTTGACCGCGTACACATCAATGGAGTATTTCGCCTTCGGCGCTTCGTAGCCTTCGTAGAGCGGGCCGATGAACGCGTCCACCTGGGCGGGGGACATGGTGGTCTCGAGCTTGACTTCCACCAGGTCGCCGGGCTTGGCGACGGCGGCGACGGCCGCGGAGAGGGCCAAAGCGAGCGCGAGCAGGGGACGGGAGGGACCGTGGGCGGGGTGTCTGTTCATCGCGGCCACGATACCAGCCGGGGCCTCCGGGTGGCAAGCGGTCATCACGTCGCGTGGATGGCACGACGGACGCGGGCGTGGTATATTCCGGGCATGAAACCAGCCGCCATCGGCCTCCACGCGAAAACCTTCGCGTTCATGCTCGTCCTGCTCGCCGCCGGGCTCCCTTGCTTCGCCCAGGCGGGTTCCCTGTACGGGGCGAGCGTCGAGGAATCCGCCATCCTGGTGCGCGTCCTCAACGCCGGCGCGCCCGGCCCCGTGACGCTGCAGGTCGGGGCCCAGAAGCTCGTCGCCCAGGCCGCCGGGCAGGCCAGCCCCTACCGCCCCATAGCCGCGGACATCTACATGCTCGGCTACCTGGGCAAGTCCTGGGAGTTCCTGCCCGACACGGGCAGCTACTACACCATCGTCGCGGGGCCGGCGGGCCTGACCTTTTTCAAGGACGTCCGCCACGGCGACGCCACCCGGGCCCAGCTGTACTTCTACAACCTGGGCTCGTCGGGGACCGCCGAGCTGCGGACGGCCGACGGTTCCATCACCCTGGTCGCGGCGCTGCCTGCGGGCGGGAGCGGCCAGGTGGCGGTCAATCCCGTGTCGGTGAACGTGGCCGCGTTCCGCTCCGGCACGAAGGCCGGCGACGCGATAACCCTGCGCCTGGCGCGCGGTTCCTCCTGCGCCATCGTGCTGGTGGACCTGGCCGGTTCGCCCCGCGCCTTCCTGGTCGAGGCGTCGGTGGCCAAGGACTGACGCCGGCATGGTCTTCAGCACCCCGGCCTTCCTGTTCCTGTTCCTCCCCCTGTTCCTCGGGGTGTACCTCCTGGTGCCGGCGCGCGCACGGCTGGCCTGGATACTGCTTGCCAGCTGGGCGTTCTACGGATTCTGGCGGCTGGACTTCCTCGCGCTCATGATCGCCGTGTCCGCCGTGAACTGGGGCGCGGGCTGGCTGGTCGACCGTTCCCGCCGCGCGGGAAAGCCCGCCCTGTCGCGCGTGGCGATAGCCGCCTGCATCGTCGCGGATCTCGGGGTGCTC
>JAKLIU010000106.1 GCA_022709445.1 Spirochaetota bacterium
CGCACCATCCCGGTCGGCAAAGCCGACCAGGCCATCACCTTCACCCCGCCCGTTTCGGGTGCGGTCGGCGGCAGCGCCCCCCTGAGCGCCACCGGCGTGATGGAGGCGATGGGTTCGTGCTGCGACCAGGCGACCGTCTACCGGGCGCTGGGCTGGCTGGAGGAGCGCGGCCTGTCGGAGTCTTTCGTGCTGCGCTGCGACGCCCACGGGACTGAGCGCTACTGGACCCCGTCCGGCCGCGGCGATCCGGGATCCCACCGGCACTGGTTCCACTGCCGCTCCTGCCATCGGTTCATCGACCTGGGCGCCTGCACCCTGGGGCCGCTGGTGGGCAGGCTCGAGGCCGAGATGGGCATCCGCGTCGATGGGCACGTGCTCTACCTGGTGGGTGAATGCCCCGCGTGCGGCCGCGGCGCGGAATCCGGGGAAGAAAAAAATGGGGCCGATCCCGCAGGACGGCCCCGGCATTCTGTTTGAATGATTTCCAATTTTCGCCAGTATGTCCCCTGACCCGCGAGCGGGCAAGCGTGAAACGGCGCAGTCCGCGGTGAGAAAACGCAGTCCCGGCGAGTCAGGTTGCCCGGAGCCGCGGCCGGGTGTAGAATCCCCACCCATGGATCCACACGCGAACGCCGGCCTGGCGTGGCTCGAGCGGCCCGGGGTGGGCTGGGCCGGGGCCTTCATCGTCCTGCCCGCCTTCAACGCCGTGCTGAACTCGCTCATCGTGCTCACGCCCATGCCCCTGTTCCTGGACAGCATCGGGACCGCGCTCTCGGCTGCGGTCTTCGGCTTGCCCCTGGGGCTGGCCACCGCCTTCCTGACCAACTTCTACCAGGAGGCGCTGGCGGGTTTCCCGTTCCGCTTCCTGCCCTTCGCGCTCTGCGGCATGGCCACCGCGGTCCTGGTGCGGGTCATGCTCAGGCGCGGCGCCCCGCCGACCCCCGGGCGTTTCCTGGCCGCCACCGGGGCGGTGGCCCTGGCCAACAGCGCCTTGGGCGCGGTCATCGCGACCTTCGTGTTCGGCGGCGGCACCGGGGTGAACGTGGACCTGGTGGTTGCCGGCTTCGCGCTCGCCCTGGAGGACATCCTGTCCGCCAGCTTCGTGGCGAGGCTCCTGGTGAACCTGGTGGACAAGGCCCCGGCGGTGCTGGCGGCCATGCTGGTGCTGGCCAGGCTGGAGCCCCGCGACTCCCCCGCGGTTGCCGGCGTCCGGGCCGGGACGGTCAGGGAACGATGAGGCCGGCCCTGATGGCCAAGCGCACCAGGGCCGATGGCGAGCCCAGCGAGAGTTTGCAGTAGAGCGCGCTCTGGTAGTTCTCCGCGGTGCGCAGGCTGACCCCCATCACGGCCGCCACGTCCTTGGGCGAACCGCCGTCGGCCAGGATGGCCAGGGTCTCCCGCTCGCGCGCGGTCAGGGCGGACACGGCGTCCCTGGCCATGGCCTCGGCCTCCACGCACTCCGGCCTGACAGTCAGGATGTCCCTCAAGAGCTCGCTCTCGAGGAAGAGGTTTCCTCCCCGGACCAGCCTGAGGCCGAGGATGAGGGCATCCAGCGGGATCTGTTTGGATGCGTAGCCGTCCGCGCCCCGGCGCACGGCCTTGATCGCGGTCTCGCGGTCCGCGTGCATGGACAGCACCATGAAGCGCGGGGCTCCGCGACGGCCTGAAAACCGTTCCAGGAGCTCCAGGCCGCTGCCGTCGGGCAGGTTGATGTCGATGACCGCCAGGTCTGGCGACGGCGTACCCTGGACGCTCCCCTCCCGCCCGGAGAGCAGGGCCGCCGCCTCCGCGACGCAGCCTGCCTCCAGGATGGTCCCGAAATCCCCGCGGGATTCGAGCGCGGCCCTGAGCCCTTCCCGGAACAGCGGATGGTCGTCGACGATGACGGTTGCGCTCATGCATCCTCCCCTGACCCGGCCGGATCGGATCCCGTCGCTACATCGGGGGACGGCTCCCCGTCCGCCCGTCCGGCAAGCTGAATCGTCACCCGGGAGCCTTCCGGCCGCAGGTCGACGGCCAGCCCTGCCCCGATCATGGCCGCGCGCTCAGCCATCGCCCGCATGCCGAAGCCCGTGCCCCGCGTCGCCTCCGGCTTCCCTACGGCCCGTGGGCCGCCGGCTGGATCGTGACCGGAGTCCAGGATCTCCAGTTCCACCGCGCCGCCCCCGGTCTCCCGCGCCGATACCCATGCCCGGCCGTCCCTGCCGTGCTTGATCGCGTTGGCCACCGCCTCCCTGACCATGCGGTACGCGTTCAGCTCCGTCTCGCGCGGGAAGCGCGGCAGCCATTCCCGGCCGCGGTACCGGATCTCGCAGCCCGACTTGCGGGCCGCGTCCGCGCACAGCCCGGCCAGGGCACCGGCCAGCCCGAACTTGTCCAGCTCGGGCGGGCTGAGGTCCGCCGACAGGCTGCGCAGCTTGGCGTTCGCCCCGGCCAGTGTACCGGCCGCCCGTTCAGCCAGTCCGGGGGATCGTTCGGCCGCGGCCCGTTCGCAGAGCATGCGGGCAGCGGCTATGTCCTGGGCCACGTCGTCGTGGAGTTCCATCGCCACGGTCTTGCGCGTTTCCTCCTCGGCCCTGAGGGAGAGCCTGAGGGCATCCCGGGCATGGAGGGCGACCAGGTCGCTCTCCCGCATGCGCGCGTAGTAGGCGACGGAGCCGGCGTAGCCCAGGCTCATCGCCAGGCCGAAGAGCAGGAGCATGGTCTCGAAGGACTGGTGGACGCGCAGGCTCATGGATTCCAGCTCCAGCGCGGCAGCCGCCAGGGAACGCTCCAGCCCCTCGCCGGCCAGGCCGCCGGCGGCCGAGCCCCTGGCTTCCTTCCAGCGCGCCCAGGCGTCGGTCAGCTCCTTGGACGGCTCGCTGGCCTTCCTGAACCAGAACAGGCTGGACAGGGCGGAGAACCGGGCCACGGCGGATCCGGCCGCGGTGTCGTCCAGGCTGCCCGCCCAGTCCGGCGCAGGCTGTCCCGACGCATCCATCCTGCCGGCGAGCAACCCGAGCCGGGCGGCGGAGAAATCCGCGGCCAGTCCGCTCAGGACCCGGTAGGACCTGGACGACACCGCCGAGAGCGACGCGTAGGAACAGAAGATGACCAGCGAGATCGCTATGGCGCCGAGGCGGCGGCCCCGGGGCGGCGCGGGGCGCGGGACGGAAAGCCGGTCTGGTTCCATGAGCCATTGTAGGCACGGCTCGGGCGGCCGGGCAAGCGAATCCGGAATCCGTTGCCCCGCCGGGGTCCCGTGTATATACTCGTGCATGGCCGGCAGCGGCCGCAGCATCGGGGATGCGTACCGGTACGCGTCCCCCCAGGAGCCAGTCCGTGAACGTACTCATGGTTTCAAGCGAGGCGACTCCCTTCGCCAAGTCGGGCGGGCTGGCGGACGCGGTATCCGCGCTGTCCAGGTCGCTCCGGCGCGCGGGACACGACGTGCGGCTGGTCCTGCCCCGCTACTACGGCGTCGACAAGGCCGCGCTCCGGGCCGTTCCCGGCCCCCTGGGCGTGCCCATGGGCCAGGGCGAGGAGTGGGCCTCGGTGCTCGAGGGCACGCTCCCGGGCTGCGACGCACCCGTCTACTTCATCGACCATGAGGGTTTCTTCGGCCGCGAGGGGATCTACGGCTCCAAGTCGGAGACCGACTACGCGGACAACCCCAGGCGCTTCTCCTTCTTCGCCCGGGCGGCGTTCCAGCTCTGCCGCAAGCTGGGCTGGTACCCCGACGTCATGCACGCCCACGACTGGCCGAGCGCCCTGGTGCCCGTGTACCGGCGATTCACGGAGACCGGCCCGGAATTCGAGCATACCTCCACGGTGCTCACCATCCACAACCTGGGCTACCAGGGCGTCTACCCCAAGGGAAGCTTCCCGTACTTCGGGCTGCCCTGGGACCTCTTCCACGGCGCGGGTTTCGAGTACTACGACGCGGTCAACATGCTCAAGGCCGGCCTGACCTGCGCGGACATGCTGTCCACGGTTTCGCCCACCTACGCCCGGGAGATCCAGATGCCGGAGCTGGGCTGTTCCCTGGACGGGCTCCTGCGCGCCCGGAGCGCCCGCCTGGTCGGGATACTCAACGGGGTGGACCTGGACGACTGGAACCCCGCCACGGATGCGCTCCTGCCGGCCAGGTACACGGCGGCGGACCTCTCCGGCAAGGCCGCCTGCAAGCGCGCCCTGCAGCTGGAGTTCGGGCTGCCGGTCGACGGGGGCAAGCCCGTGATAGGCATGGTGTCCCGGCTGACCGACCAGAAGGGCGTTGGCGAATTGTTCGGGCCGGCCTACGGTTGCGCGGCCCCGCTCTGCCGCGACATGGACCTGCAGTTCGCGGTCATGGGCTCCGGCGACGACTGGTGCGAGCGCGAGCTGGCATCCCTGTCTTCCCGCCTGCCCAACTTCAAGGCCTGGATAGGCTATTCCGAGCGCCTGGCCCACCTGGTGGAGGCCGGTTCGGACTTCTTCATGATGCCCAGCCGCTACGAGCCCTGCGGCCTCAACCAGATGTACTCCCTGCGCTACGGCACCCTGCCCATCGTGCACCGGACCGGGGGCCTGGCCGACACCGTGTCCAACTACGACCAGGACACGGGCTCGGGCACCGGGTTCATGCTGGATCACCAGACGCCGCGGGCCATCTACGACACCGCCGGCTGGGCGGTGTGGGCCTGGTACAACCGGCCCGGCCACATCACGGCCATGCGGGAGCGGGCCATGGCACAGGAGTTCTCCTGGGACAAGGCCGCCCGGGAGTACGTCGCGCTGTACGGGACGGCCGCGGATCCCGCGGCGCGCTGAACACGGAAAGGCACATCGGAGGAACAATGGCGACAGCACGCAAGGTATACGACTACAAGACGGACGCCGTGCGCGACAGGATAGCCGGCGCGTTCCGCAAGCGGGGCGGCGAGGCCACGGTGGCGGACCTGGTGGCGGCCACGGGCCTGCCCAAGGCCCAGGTGGACGCGGAGCTGCCGGCCGTCGCCGACGAGTTCGGCGGCCGGCTCAAGGTCACCGATTCAGGCGAGATCCTCTATTCCTTCCCGCGCGGCTTCCACAGCAGGTACCGGGGGCTCGGACCGTCGCTCAGGCGGGGCTGGAAAGCCTTCGGGAAGGGACTGGCCGCCGTTGCCGCGTTCCTGTTCAAGATCTGGATCGTGGTGATGCTGGTGGGCTACTTCCTCCTGTTCATCCTGCTGGCCCTGCTGGCCGTGGTGGCGTCCTTCGCCATGAGCGCGGCCGGGGGCGAGCGCAACTCCTCGTCGCGGAGCAGGGGCAGGGGAGGCAGCTTCATGATAGCCGGGCGCCTCCTCGAGCTGATCATGCGCATCTGGTTCTACAACGAGGTCTTCAAGTCACCGGGCCAGCGCCGCCTCGAGACGGACGCGCGCGCTCGCTCGCGGGCCGACGCCCGGCCCCTGCACAAGGCCATTTTCTCCTTCGTGTTCGGCGAGCCGGATCCCAACGCCGGCCTGGACGAGTCCCAGAAGCGCGCCTTCGTCGCCATGGTCCGCGAGAAGCGCGGCATCGTGATCTTGGAGGACTTCATGGCGCTCACCGGCCTGCCGCCCGCGGACGCAGAGCGCGAGATCAACCGCTACCTGTACGAGTTCGAGGGTTCGCCCGAGGCGAGCGAGCAGGGCACGGTGCACTACCGTTTCGACGCCCTCATGCGCCGGGCCCAGGCCGACGCGACCGGCGCCTCCGATTCGTCCCTGGCCAGGCTGCGGCCCTTCTCGGCCAACAAGAAGTCTTCCAACTTCTGGTACGCGGCCATCAACGGCGTCAACCTGCTGTTCGGTTCGTACTTCCTGTTCAGCGCGCTCAGCCTGGGGAACATACCCAAGTACCTGGTCGACGGGTTCAGCTACTTCTACTGGTTCGTGCTGAACATTCCCGGTTTCCTGTCCGGCTACCTGGACCTGGGCACTGCGACCCTGCCCCTGCCCCTGGTCGCGATCGGGCTGGGCGCGGTGCCGGCGGCCTTCTCGGTGCTGTTCTGGCTGGTGCCCGCGCTGCGCGCCGCCCGGCTCAAGCGCGAGAACGAGCGCATCAAGGAAGCAAACCAGAGGCGCCTGGCCTACGCCCGCGCCCTGGCTTCGCCCTCGTCGGTGGCTCCGCTCTCGGCCGGCGACCTGCCCGCCGTGGCCCGGGCCAGCGATCCGACCCTGCCCGCGAAGCTGGTCGAGGAGCTGGCCGCCTACGAGGAGGGCGAGCCCGGACCGGACGGCCGCACCTGGAGGCTCAAGGAGCTGGAACGGAAGCTGGCGGACGTGGAGGGACTGCGCCGTTCCGTGGACATGGAACGGTACCGGCTCGGCGGGGTCGCCTTCGACAGCGACAGCTGAATGGCGGCAACAACGGATGCTCCGGGCTCCGCCGGCGCCGCGGGCAGGGCAGGCGGCATCGCCCTGGCCCTGGTCTCGGCATCGGCCTTCGCCACGCTGGGACTGTTCGCCAGGTACATCTACGCGGGCGGGCTGTCGGTGCAGCAGGCCCTGGCCTGGCGCTTCACGGTGGCGGCTTTCCTGCTCTGGGCCTGGCTCCTGTCCACGGGGCGCTGGAGGCGGCCGGCCGCCGAGTACCGCAGGGCCGTCCTCCTGGGCGTGCTGGGCTTCTCCCCCCAGGCGGGGCTCTACTTCCTCACGGTGCGCTACCTGAATCCCGGGCTTGCCGGGCTGCTCCTCTACCTGTACCCGGCCTTCGTCGTGCTGTTGTCGCTGCTGTTCCTCAAGAAGAAGATCCGGGTTCCCCAGGCGATCGCCCTGGTCCTCTCCCTGGCCGGCTGCGCCCTCACCCTGTGGACCAGGGGCGACTACCCCGCGGTCGGCTACGCCCTGGGCGTGGCGGTGGCGGTCAGCTACGCGGCCTACCTGGTGGCCGGGGAACGGGTCCTGGCCTCGCTCGATCCGGTGTTCGCCACCACCGTGGTGATGAGCTCCGCGGCGCTGGTCTACTGGACCGTCAGCGCGCTCACCGGCGCGGTCATGGTCCCGCAATCGGCTTCCGCCGTCCTGGCCAT
>JAKLIU010000107.1 GCA_022709445.1 Spirochaetota bacterium
ACGAAGCCGGCCACGGTCTCGTAGTCGCCGTAGATGTCCTCGCCGGCCATGCCCAGGCGCTCGGCGAAGTCGTCCACGGACAGTCCGCCGTCCACCAGCCAGCTGCCGTCCTCGCGCAGCACCACGTCGGGGTCGTCCGCCAGCTCGGCGCTCATGGCCTCTCCCAGGATGGCTTCCGCCAGGTCGGAGAAGGTCACGAGGCCCGCCACCCCGCCGTACTCGTCCAGGATCACGGCGACGCGCTTGCCGCCCTCCTTGAACCTGGTGAACAGGTCCAGGGCGCTCAGGGACTCGGGCACCAGGATGGGCGCCTCCACGAAGGGATCCAGCTTCTTGAACTCTCCCCGCGCGATCGCCGCCAGCACCGGCTTCACCCGCACGATGCCCTTGATGCGGTCCAGGTCCCCGTCGGCCAGGGGCAGGTTGGAGAACCGGGCGTTTTCCAGGAGCCGCTCCACCTGGCGGGCCGGCGGGTCGGACTTGTCGATGAACAGGATGTCCGTCCGGGGCGTCATGAAGGTGGTGACGCGCTTGTCGCCCAGGTAGAGCACGCCCTCGAACATCGCCTTTTCGCGCTCGTCGAAGATGCCCGTCTCGGTGCCCTGGGCGATGAGGACCTTGACCTCCTCCTCGGTGACCGGCGGCTCGTCGGAGTGCCTGGCGCCGACCAGGAAGAGGATCAGGTCCGTAGCGGCGGAGAGCACGCGGACTATGGGCGCGAACACGATGGAGAAGACCTTCATGGGCAGGGCAACCGCTCCCGCTATGATTTCCGGCTTGGACAGGGCGATGCTCTTGGGGACCAGCTCGCCCAGCACCACCGAGAAGAAGGTGGTGACGACCACCACGGTGCCGAAGGACAGGGGGCCGGCCAGGTCCGGCCTCATGCCCGCTCGCAGGAACAGGGCAGCCAGGTCCTCGGCTATGGTCGCGCCGCCGAAGGCGCCGGCTATGGTGCCTATCAGCGTTATGACGATCTGGATGGTGGACAGGAAGCGCCCGGGCTTGTGCGCCGTCTCCAGGGCCAGCTTGGCTCCCTTGTGCCCCTCGTCCGCGCGCTGGCGGAGCCTGGCCTTGCGGGCGGACACCACGGCCATCTCCGACATGGAGAAGAATCCGTTGACCAGGATCAGGGCCAGGACGATGAGGATTTCATATCCCATGGGAATCGCTCGCGCGGCTACGTGGGGCGTCTTCGGGTTCGGTTGCGGGGGCAGGCGGAGGTCGGGAGTCGGATTCTGCGTGCATGATGCGCTTTTATACCATATCGGGGCCTGGTCGTCAAAGGCGTCCCATGGCAGCCAGGGCGATGGCGGCCGCGGCGGTGCAGGCGGTCTCCGACCTGAGGATGCGGCCGCCCAGGGACGCGAAGGAGAATCCGCGGACCTGCAGCAGGTCCAGCTCGGCCGGGGTCCAGCCGCGCTCGCTCCCGATTGCCAGCACCGCGGAGGCGGCTCCGCCCAGCCCGCCGGCGCTCGACGGGAGCAGGGCTGCCTCGCCCAGTCGCAGCGAGGCACGGTACGGGTCGAGGGCCCAGCGCGCGCCGCCGCCTGGTGCCGCATCGTCGTCCAGCAGGTCCAGGGCACGGGCCAGGGTCCATGCCGTGTCCACCCTCGGAAGGAGGGGGTTGGCCGCCTGCTCGGCGCCTTCCAGCAGGGCCGCGCGGAATTCCCGATTCTTGAAGAAATCGCTCTGGAAGTAGGACTTCTCGCCCAGCTCCGTACCCGACAGGACGATGCGGGACGCTCCCATGCTGGCCAGGTCCTTGAGGATACGGTTTGCCTGTATGGGCCGGGGGAAGCCCAGCAGGACGATCAGGGGATGCAGGGCCGCCGGCTGCCCCGTCGGCCTGAACGAGAAGCTCATGCCGGAGGCGTCGCTGCTCTCGATGCGGGCGGTGCCGGCCGGCCCGTCCGCGATGCCCGCCAGGAGCTCGTCGCCCCGGCCCTTCTTGAGGATCTTCAGGATGTGGGCGACCCGCCGGTCGGAGCGCGGGATGACGGCCCCCGGCTCCCCGCTCTCCAGGATGAGCATGTTCATGCTCCGGAGTGTCGCAGGAAAGCCCCCGGCGGGCAAGTGCGCCGGAGCGTGCCCGGAAACGGGCGCGCCGCCCTGGATGGCCCGGGCGGCGCTCATGAAGGAACAAAAAAAGACCGCCGCGCCGTTGGCCGGAATACGGGCGCCGCGATCCGGCGCCGTGGCCCCGCCATCGCGTCGGCAGGGCGTATCCGTTAGGTATGGGAGTACAATGCCTTTCCTCGCCCCTCCTCGTCGTATTCCGTATGCGGCGCGGCGGACGGCAGGTCCGCATCCATGCCCGCGGCGGCGGTCAGGCCCGCGGGCATGAGTTACATGAGGCTCACGTCGGCGGAGTAGTCCACGCCGGGCACGTCGAAGCCGTGCGCCTGCATGAAGTCCCGCCTGTAGCCTTCCAGGTCGGTCAGTTCGGCCAGGTTCGCCTCGGTGGCCTCGCGCATGCGGCGCGTGGTCTCCTCCTGGACGTCGTAGCGCAGCTCCCGGTCGTCCAGGCGAATGCGACCGGCCTCGTCCACGGGGATGGCGCCCGGAGCCAGGAAGCGGTCGCGGTAGAGCCTCTGGATCTGGTCCACGCAGTCCTCGTGCAGGCCCATCTCCTTCATGGTCTTGAAGAGCGAGACCATGTAGAGCGGGATCACGGGGATCACCGAGCTGGCCCGGGTGACCAGGGCCTTGTTCACGGATACGTAGGCCGAGCCGTGGACGTCCGCCAGCCTTGCCGTCAGGGCCGGGGCGGTGCGCTCCAGGTGCTCCTTGGCCCGCCCGATGGTGCCGTAGCGGTAGATGGGGTAGGAGTGCTCGGGCCCGATGTACGAATAGGCGGTGGTGACGCAGTTGCGGGCCAGGACGCCGGCCTCGGCCAGCGCCTCGACCCACAGCTCCCAATCCTCTCCGCCCATCACCTTGACGGCCCCGGCGATCTTTTCCTCGTCGCCCGGCTCTATGCTCACCTCGCTCATGATCCCGGTGAAGGGATCCACGGTCACGCCGCTGAAGGGCTTGCCGATGGGCCTGAGCGAAGATTTGTGCAGGATGCCGGTCCTGGGATCCCGGCGCACGGGGCTGGCCAGGGAGTAGATCACCTGGTCGAACTTGAGGCCGTCCACGCGCGCCTGGTGGATCACCGCGGACTTGGCCGCGTCGGAGAAGGCGTCCAGGTTCAGGGTGCAGGAGTACAGGCCGGCCGCCGTGGCCTCGCGGTCGAAGGCCCGGTTGTTGTACCAGCCGGGGCTGGCCGTGGCCTCCGCCCCCGGACCGCGCTCGTAGGAGACGCCCAGGGTCCGGGCGCCGCAGGAAAACGCGGCGGTCACGCGGGTGGCCAGGCCGTAGCCGGTGGAGCATCCGAGCACCAGGACGGCCTTGGGCAGGGGCTTGCCGGCGGCCCTGGCCGCCTCCGCCATGGAGGCGGCCGACGCGCGGGCGCGCCCCACCCAGTCCTCGACCAGGGACGCGCAGCCCACGGGGTGGGCCGTCATGCAGACATTGTCCCTGATGACCGGTTTGACTATCACTGAGTCTCCTCCCCGACGATGCAGAGCCAGTCGGCCTCGACGGCGACCTCGCCGCCGACGTAGCCGGTGCCCTTCTGCTTGATGAGGCGCGGGCTGGCGCGCAGGTTCTCTATCTTCATCTCGAAGAGGTCGCCGGGGCGCACCTGCCTGCGGAACTTGATGTTGTTCATGGCGGCCATGAAGAAGGTTCCCGCGGCGCTGATTCCCTGGAGCTTGACTCCCACGCCGCCGGCCTGGGCCATGGTCTCCACCAGGATGACGCCGGGCACCACGGGGTAGTGCGGGAAGTGGCCGGCGAAGAAGAACTCGTCGCCCTTCCACAGCCGCTTGGCGGCAATGTTCACCTGGTCGTGGGTCTCGACCTCGTCGATGAAGAGGAACGGGTCGCGGTGGGGCAGGAAGCCCTCGATCTCGGCTCGGCCGGCCTTCATGCGTGCTTCCTCAGGACAAGGCAGCCGTTGTGCCCGCCGAAGCCCAGGGAAGCGCTGGCCGCCACGTCGATCTTGCCGGACACGCCCTTGTTGGGCACGTAGTCCAGGTCGCACTCGGGATCGGCCTGGTCCAGGTTGATGGTGGCGGGGAAGAAGCCGTCCTTGATGGCCAGGGCGCAGATGATGGCCTCCACGGCGCCGGCCGCGGCGATCATGTGGCCGGTCATGCCCTTGGTGGAGGAGATCCTGAGCTTCTTCGCGTGCTCGCCGAAGGCCATCTTGACCATCTTGGTCTCGGTGGGGTCGTTGATCTGGGTGCTGGTGCCGTGGGCGTTGTAGTACGCCACCTGCTCGGGCTTGACCCCGGCGTCGGCCAGGGCCAGGCTGATGGCGCGGGCTCCGCCCCTGCCCTCCGGATCGGGGGAGGTCAGGTGGTAGGCGTCGCAGGAGGCGCCGTAACCGGCCAGCTCCGCGTGGATGCGGGCCCCGCGGGCCTTGGCGTGCTCCTCGCTCTCCAGGATCATGATGCCCGCGCCCTCGGCGATCACGAAGCCGTCGCGGTCCTTGTCGAAGGGGCGGCTGGCCTTGGTCGGCGCGTCGTTGTAGGCGGTGGCCAGGGCCTTGAGCATGCAGAACCCGCCCATGGCGAACTCGGAGACCGCGGCCTCGGTGCCGCCGGTGATCACCAGGTCGGCGCGGCCGGAGCGGATCATGTCCAGGGCCATGCCGATGGCGTCCGTGCCCGACGCGCAGGCGGTGGCGGCGGTGATGGCCGGACCGTGCACGCCCAGGCGCATCGCTATGTTGCCGGCCGCCTCGTTCATGATCATGAGCGGGACGGTCATGGGAAGCATGCGCGAGGGGCCGGATTCCATGAGCTTCTTGTGGCTCTCCTCGAAGATCTCGATGCCGCCGACGCCGTTGCCTATCATGATGGCGGTCTTGTCCGGGGTCTCCTTCCCGTCCAGGCCGGCGTCGCGCCAGGCCTGCACCGCGGCGGCCACCGCGAACTGGGTGAAGATGGCCATCTTGCGGGAATCCTTCTTCTCCATATAGAGCGAGGCGTCGAAACCCTTGACTTCGCCGGCTATCCTGGCATCCAGCTTGGACGCGTCGAAGCGGGTCACGGGGCCGATGCCGCAGGTGCCGGCCTTGATGGATGCCCAGAACGTATCGATATCGTTGCCCACGGGCGATATGACGCCCATGCCGGTGATCACTGCCTTCTTCATGTCATTCCTCCTTGATATCGCCGCGGAACCGCCAGGCGGAAGCTCCGCGGACTTCCTTGCGGCCCTTCCGGCCCGCACGGCATAAGTGTACTACCTCAGTCAGTCATCGTCACGTTTTCTGTCAGCGCCTCGCCACCAGAATCGCCGCTCCCCAGCCCGCGATTCGTTCACGAATCGCGATGTCACGGCCACGCCGTGGCCGTGACTCAGAATCGCGATGTCACGACCGCAATGCGGCCGTGACTATCACCATTTGATGATGGTCCCGCCGTAGGTCAGGCCCGCTCCGAAGCCCATGGTCATGACCAGGTCGCCCTTGGCCAGGAGTCCCTTTTCGGCCATCTCCGAGAGGGCTATGGGGACGGAAGCCGCCGACGTGTTGGCGAACTCTTCTATATTCATGTAGAAGCGGTCCTCGGGCAGGCCGAAGCGCTTGGCGGCAGCCTGCACGATGCGCAGGTTGGCCTGGTGCGGCACTATCCACTTGAAGTCGTTGATGTCCATCCCGGATTTGGAGAGCAGGTTGTCCATGACGTCCGTGATGGCCTTGACCGCGAACATGTAGACGCTCTTGCCGTCCATCTCGATCTTGGCGGGCCTGGAGTAGTCCCCGTCGCGGCCGAAGGCCGTTTCGCGGGCGGGCTGCTTGAGGTAGAGGGCTTCGTAGCCCTCGCCCTTGGCCCGCAGCCAGGAGTGCAGGACGCCGCGTCCGTCCTCGGTCGGGCTCTTCTTCAGCACGGCGGCCGCCGCGCCGTCCCCGAAGAGCACGCAGGTGGCGCGGTCTTCCCAGTCCACGATGCGGGACAGGGTCTCCGCGCCTATGACCAGGGCGGTGGAGCGTCCGTCGGAGGCCAGCATGGAGGCGGCCACGTCCAGCCCGTAGATGAAGCCGGTGCAGCCGGCTGTTATGTCGAAGGCGGCGGCGTTCTTGGCGCCTATCTTGGACTGTACGATGCAGGCTGTCGACGGGAAGCCGAAGTAGTCGGGGGTGGCGCTGGCCAGGACGATCAGGTCGATGTCCTCCGGGGCCACGCCCGCGACGGCCATTGCCTTCGCGGCCGCGTCGGCGGCCAGGTCGCTGGTCCTGAGCCCGTCGGCGGCGTAATGCCTGGTTCCTATCCCGGTGTGGGAACGGATCCATTCATCGGTGGTATCGACGCGCTTGGCCAGGTCGTCGTTGGTCATGCGGACGGATGGAATGCACGAGCCCATGCCCGCGATGTGAATCGACATTTCTTCGCCTCCTTGACAAAAACAGCTTAAAATGTCACAAGAGGATGATGCCTCATGTGACGGTGCCTGTCAATACGTCAGCCGGTAAAAATGTCAGATTCCCTCAGCAAACCGGACATTTTTCCTGCAAAACTGTCATGCGCCCGTTCAGTCATGACCCCGGGTGCGCGGGGCTGCGCTGATTGGTGCGTTTTTTATCGAAGCGATCGACAGCGAAGGTTAGACGCGCCCGCAGCGCATCGGTTGCGGGCGCGTCCGGAGGCGGGAGTATCAGGCAGCGCGTGTCGAGGGGCGGGAACGGTACACGGCGACCAGGGAGACGATCGCGGAGAAGGCCAGGCCGGCCATGGGCAGGAGCTTGGCGGCGCTTGTGTCGGTGACGAAGCTGCCCGCCGTGCCCATGGCGTAGCCGCCGATGATGGCGACCAGGGCCAGGGCGGGATCCATCCGCCGCTTGCCGGCGAAGATGATGGCCACGAAGAGCACGGGCACCAGGCCCGCGGTGTA
>JAKLIU010000108.1 GCA_022709445.1 Spirochaetota bacterium
GAGCGTCCCGAGCACCATCCAGGTGACCCTGGCGCTGGAGCGCCAATCGTGTATGTGGGGCGGGTGCGTCGCCGCCTCCGGGAGTGTTCGTTTCATCCGAGGTTCCCTTCTGCCCGGTCGCCGGAAAAGCTCTCGACCAGGGGCAGGCGCGACCAGCACGAATACGCGCAGGCGCCGCAGAGCGTGCAGGATCCCAGGCCCTCGGCGCGGGCCTGCGCGGTCCTGCCGGCCGCGAGCAGCTTGTACAGGAGGTGGGGCGACAGGCCCTCGGGGCAGGAGCGGACGCACTGGCCGCAGCGGACGCAGTGCCGCGTCGCCGCCGTCATGGTCTCGTGCCTGGTGAGGGCGAGGACGGCCCTGGTGGTCTTGGTGACCGGCACGTCCAGGCTGCCCGCGGAGTGGCCCCTGAACGGGCCGTTCACTATGATGCGCTCGGGCGGGCCGACGAACCCGCCGCATTCCTCCACGAGATCGCCGATGGGGGTGCCTATCCTGGCCTTGAGAATGTCCTGCCGCTTGAGGGCGCCGCCGCCCATGTAGACGTACTGCTCGATGTGGGCCTTGTTGGACACCACGGCGTCGTGGAGGGCGACGAGGGTGCTGGGCTCCAGGATGAGCGGCCTGGGGCCGTCCTTCAGGACGGGAGCCAGGGCCTCCTCGAGCTGGTGCCGCATGTCCTGCGGGAAACGGCGCCTGAAGCGCTCGGCCACGGCCTCGATGCCGGTTTCCTTGAACGATGCGAGCATGGAGTCGATCGACGCCTGCGGGAAGTCCGGGTCCACGGCCAGTATGACCGGTCCCGACTGGGCGACTCGGGCCACGATGGCGCAGCCGTCCGTCACGTCCAGCGGCCGGGAACGCAGTATCTCCTCCTCCGCGCGCCGCCAGGCGTCCATCTCGAGCGCGTTCACCACGAGGGGGAACCCTCCCGGCGAGGACTTGGCGGCGAGGAGGTCGTGCAGGGGCATCCGCTGGCCTACGCTGACGATGCCCTTCTCCTGCACGATGTGCATGATGTCGGTCTTGTTCAGGGACTTCCAGAGGTAGCGCTCCGGGCGCTTCCCGAGCACGCTGAAGGATCCTTCCAGGGAGACGACGATGATGCCGCGTTCCCTGCCTCCGGGCATCCGCATCCGGGTGATGCGGCGCACGATGCCGGGGATCGGGGAATGGACGTTGGCGCTCCCCTTGCCGGAGGACCTGGCGATCAGCTGGCCTTCCCTCACCTCGCCGCCCTCGGAGACCACGGGCCTGGCCTCGTGCGGTCCGTCGCAATCCCCGAGCGGGACGTAGGCGTTGAGCGGGAGGAACGCGTTTTCCATGGTGCCGGGCGAGAAGGGCGCCCGGTGCGGGACGGCCACGCCGCCCCTCTTGAAGCTACGCAAGCTGCTCATATGCGGAGTCCGAGCCTTCCGTGACCGGCCGTTTCCTCATGGTGAGTCGGCGGCCCAGTAGAATGAGGCCCCAGACAGGAGCCAGGGCGATGATGGAGAACGCGGCGGCTGCCGAAGCGGGCCGTTCCCGGGTTTCGGGCCTTCCCGTCCCGGTATCCGCGGCGGCGGCCGGCAGCCCGGTTCCCCGGATGACGCAGGCCATTATACCAGAACCGGCCACCAGTTGGGCAAGGTTCCCGGTCAGGTCCCCGAAGCCGGGCCGGGAACGCGCGTCCGTGGTTTCCATGCCTCCGTCGACCGGGCTGTACTTGGATGCTCCCCAGGACGCCTCCCCCAGCCGGCCGTAGGTCAGCGCGAGCTGGTATGCGGCGTGGTCGCCTTCCGGGTCGTCGCTGCCTTCCACGGTCATGACCGCCGCCACCAGGGCCGATCCCGCCTTTCCGGCATCGTCCGGGATCCCGGCGCCCGGGCTGAAGAAGGCCAGGAGGATGGCCGAGGCGGCCAGGGCCAGGTTTGCGCCGCGCAGGGGCTTGAGCCGAGCCGTCTCCGTGGTCGCCATGATCGGCACGAAGACGGGCGACGGGTGCGCCAAACGGGCGGTTCCCGCGGTGGCCAGGCCCGTGGCCCTGGAGAAGACCAGCACGGACAGGCCGGCGGCGGCGAGGAGCGCGGGGATCGCGCGCGGCGTGAACGCGCAGAGGAGCGCCGCGCTGGCTGCGAACGGCGCCAAGGCGGCTAGCTGGCGCGCCGTTCGGAGTCTCCGGCGCCCGGTGCGGGCTCCCGCTGGAACCCGGGGCGGCGCGAGCTCGTGCAGGCCAAGCAGCGAGGACTGGAGGAGCAGGGACAGGAGCACCGGAGCGAGTCCCCGGGCGGCCGCGAGGGGCAGCCAGGTGCAGGCCAGGGCCAGCCTGAGCCAGGGATGGGAGCGCGGTCGGCGCCTGACGAGGTACAGCGCGTGCAGGACGGGCGCCAGCCACGCGAGCGCAGGTACCGAACCTCCCGCGCCGTGGCCCGTCAAGCCGGGGTCGTCCTCCACCAGGGGATCCGCAGCGATGCGGGAGAGGGCGTCCTTCGCGGCCGCCGGATGCGCCGATGCCGACCGGGCGATGTAGAGCACTTGCCATTCCCCGCCGGCGGCGTCGCGGATCCGGAAGGCCGAGGCCAGGGCATCGAGGTACGGGGTGGACCGGGGATCGCCCTCCCGCACCCGGCGCATCGCCTCCGACAGGGGCACGAGGCGGACCGAGGAAAAATCGCTGAGCGCCACCATGGCGCTGTCCGCATCCAGTATCTCCCCGGAGTCCAGGGGCGCGAGCGCCGAGCGGACCGCGGCCGGCTGGAGCGATGCGGGCACGGCGACGGCGAAAAAGTCCCGGCGTCCGCGGGGCGCGACGAGGACCGAAAGCGCGACGAGGGCGATGAGAGCGATGATGCCGGGCACGGCCACGGCCGGCCTGGCGATCGGCCACGGGGTACCGCGTCGTGGAAACGACGTTCCGGGGATGCGGGGCATGGTTCCCCTACAGCGTGCAGACCGCGAGGGCGATGAAGAAGCCCATGAGGCTCCCTACGATCACCTGCGGTACGGTGTGGCCGTGGATTTCCTTGACGGGCTTGAAGGCTATGCGGAGGCGTTTCGACACCCTCGTGCCCAGCGCGTTGAGCGCGTGGGCCTGGACCCCCGCGGCCCTGCGCACGCCCAGTGCGTCGCGTATCACCACCAGGGCGAAGAAGATGGAGAGCGCGAACAGGTCGGAACCCGGCCCGCTGGAGAAGGCGGCGGCGGTGGCGATGGAGATGGCCAGGGCGCTGTGGCTGGACGGCATGCCGCCGGTCCGCCACATCAGGGTGGCGAAGACCTCGGCCATGGAACCGGCCCGGTTCCTGAGCAGGCTGATCACGGCCTTGGCGAACTGCGCCATGAACAGGCTCATCGCGGCGGAGAGGAACACGGGATTCCTGAACAGGGCGGTGAAGAGCTCCGGGCGCGTCGCATCCATCATTTGAATTTCCGGCAAATGCCGTTCCCTTGTCAAGCGGTAATTGTCTCCTCCGGAGCCGTGTCTTCTACGAAGCCGCGTCTCCTGCTGAGCCGCGGCTCCGGAGGAGACGCTGGATGATGGGCGAGGCTTGACGGCCCACCCCGCCGGGCATACGATGCGCCATGCCTTGGATCGCCCACAGGCTCGTCGCCGGCTCGGATGACGACGGCCGCCGCCTCGACCGCATCGTCAGGGTGCTCATGCCCGACGCTCCGCTGTCCGCCCTCTACCGCATGTTCCGCGCGGGCGACATCAGGCTGAACGGCGAACGGGTCACCGGCGACCGGCGGGTATGCACCGGCGATGCAATAGAGCTCCGCTTGCCCTCCGGGGCACCGCCGCCCGTTCTCCCCGGCGACCGGCCCCCGGCCGAAGCCACGCCCGCGGCCGGGCGGGCTTTCGAGGCCATGATCATCGCGCGGACGCCGGACCTCATCGTGGTGGACAAGCCGCGCGGCATGCTCACCCACGGACCCGGCGGGGTCGACGAACTGGCCGCGGCCTGCCTGTCCGGCACGGCCTCCGCCTCCCTGGCGTTCAGGCCCGCTCCCCTCCACCGGCTGGACCGCAACACCACGGGCGCCCTGGTGCTGTCCGCCAGCATCAGGGGCGCCAGGGCCTTCAGCGCGGCCCTGCGCGACGGCCTCGTGCGCAAGGAGTACCTGGCCCTGCTGGACGGGAATCTCGCGGGTCCCGCGGATTGGCGGGACGGACTCTCGCGCGACGGCGAACGGGGCGTCAGCGCGGTGGAGATGCCGGGCGGCGACGGCCACCCGTCTTCGCTGGCCGCGAAGGCAGCCTGGACAATGCTCGAGCCCCTGTGCGGGGACGGCGTACGCACCCTGGCCCGCGTCAGGATCATGACCGGCCTGACCCACCAGATCCGGGCCCAGTGCGCCGCCCACGGCCATCCGCTCGCCGGCGACGCCAAGTACGGCGGATCAGGCCTGTCCGGCGGCTACATCCTGCATTGCGCCCGGCTCGAGTTTCCCCGGGGCGGCGAGGCAGAGTTCCCCCCTCCGGTCGACGCTCCCCTGCCCCCCTCCGCCTGCGCCGCCCTGGACGGCCTGTTCGGCGCTTCCTGGTGTTCAGTGCCCGCCTGGCGCTGAAACCGCTTGATAAGCGGGCCCGCTGGCGGTACCCTAGGTCATTGAGGAGGCTCCGATGCCAGAACGAAACGTGACGCCCGTAACGGGGCTTTTGAAACCGGCCTACATCATCGCGGGCTTGGTCGTGCTCGCGGCCATCGTCCTGTTCTCCACCAGCTTCTACGTGGTCGACGAGACCGAGCAGGCCGTGCTGCTCACCTTCGGCAAGTACACGTCCACCGAGGATCCGGGCCTGCATTTCAAGCTGCCCTTCGGCATCCAGCGCAATTACAACGTGCCGACCAAGATCTACCAGTCCGAGCAGTTCGGATTCCGGGAGCTCAAGCCTGGCGTCGTGAGCGAGTACGACGACGGGTCCGCGTACGACGGCGAGTCGATCATGCTCACCGGCGACCTGAACATCGTGGACGTGGAATGGGTCATACAGTACCAGATCCGCGACCCGAGGGCCTGGTTGTTCAACACCGAGGACCGGCACCGGACGATCAGGGACATCAGCCAGTCCGTCGTCAACCTGCTCGTCGGGGACCGCAACATACTCGACGTGCTGGGCGCGGCCCGGCTGTCGATCGAGTCCGAAGGGCGCATCCTCATGAACAACATCCTGCAGGGCTACGGCCTGGGCATCGAGATCATGGCGGTCCAGCTCCAGAACATCGTACCGCCCGAAGGCGTCACCGCCGCGTTCCAGGACGTGAACAAGGCCCAGCAGGACATGAACCGCCTCATCAACGAGGGCAAGGAAGCCTACAACGCCGAGATACCCAAGGCGCGTGGCGAGGCCGACCGCATCGTGCAGGTCGCCAAGGGCTATGCCGCTGAGCGCGTCAACAAGGCCAACGGCGACGTCGCCCGCTTCATCTCGGTCTACGAGGAATACCGCAAGGCTCCGGAGGTCACCCGGGCCCGGCTGTACTACGAGATGATGGAAGAGATATTCGCCGATGCCTCCGGCGTCGAGCTGATCGACAGCGAGCTGGGCAACCTGGTCCCGATCAAGACCCTGGGCGCCGCCGTTACGGGAGGTCGATGATGAAAAAGCTGGTGACGGTACTGGTCATCGTGGCCGTGCTCGTGGTCGTGTTTTTCCTGACCGGGCCGTTTTTCGTGCTCACCGAGGGCGACCAGGCCCTCGTCCTCCGCTTCGGGAACGTGACCCGGGTGGAGACGGAGGCGGGGCTCAAGTTCAAGACCCCCTTCCTGGACAACGTGGTGGTCTATTCCAAGAAGGTGATGGTATGGGACGGTGAGCCGCAGAGCATCCCCACCAAGGAAAACCAGTTCATCTGGGTGGACGCGACCGCGCGCTGGCGCATCGTCGACGCGAAGATGTTCTATTCGGCGCTCACCACCATGGAGCGCGCCTACGCCCGCCTCAGCGACGTCATAGACAGCGCGGTGCGGACCGTGATCTCCGCCAACTACCTGCGCGAGGCGGTGCGCAATTCCGACCTCATCATGGACTCGACCTCGAGGGAAACCTTCGAGACGGGCGACGCTGAGGGTTCCGACACGCTCAGGCAGCTCACCCAGACCGACGTCACCTACGAGAGCATTTCCAAGGGGCGGCACATGCTGTCTCAGGAGATGCTGGCCATGACCCGCGCCTATGCCACCGATTTCGGGATCGAGATCATCGACGTGATCCCCCGCCAGATCCGCTACAGCAGCGACCTCACCGAGAGCGTCTACAACCGCATGATCAAGGAGCGCAACCAGATCGCGCAGGCGTTCCGTTCCTACGGCGAGGGCAAGAAGGCCGAATGGCTCGGCAAGCTGGAGAACGAGCAGCGTTCCATCCTGTCCAAGGCCTACGAGGAAGCCGAGACCATCAAGGGAACGGCCGACGCCCAGGCTTCGCGCATCTACGCGGCAGCCTACGGCCGCGACCGGGAATTCTACGACTTCTGGAGGGCCATCGAGTCCTACCGACAGACCATACCGGGCTTCACCAAGACCCTGTCCACGGACATGGACTATTTCAACTACCTCTACGGGCCCAGGGGACGCTAGAGAGGCGATGGAGACGATCAGGAATCCCTTCGCCGGAGGGCCGGGCTACGACTGCTTTGGCTGCTCGCCGTCCAACCCCGTCGGCCTGGGACTGCGGTTCCGGGATGACGGGGACGGCATCGTGACAGAATGGAAGGCCGGGGAGCACCACGTCGGCTTCGACGGGGTGCTGCACGGCGGCATCCAGGCCACCCTGCACGACGAGATAGCCAGCTGGTTCGTGTTCGCCAAGCTGGGCACCGCAGGTTTCACCAGCGAGCTGTCGGTCCGCTACCTGTCCCCGGTCTACGTGGCCAAGGGTGCGGTGCGCCTCCGCTGCACGCTCCTGTCGCAGGATGGCAGGAAGGCGACCATGCGCTGCCTCCTCCACGACGGCACCGGCAAGCTCTG
>JAKLIU010000109.1 GCA_022709445.1 Spirochaetota bacterium
TGAGAGGAGGGCGAAGACTATGGCGTCAGCCTGGCCCTGAACCTCGTCCTCCTCCGTGTCTCCGTGGTTCTCTTCCGTATTTCCGACTTCTCTGTGTCTCTGTGCCTCTGTGGTTATCTTATGTTGTAGCGCGATAGTCTCCCGCTATTTTTCGTCGGGCTCAGAAGGTGATCACCTTGTCGGCCCATTCGACCATGGCCACGCAGTCGTTCAGGGTGGATATTGGACAGACCTCGGTGCCTTCCGAGTTGCGCGCCTTTATGCAGGTGCCGCAGGCCAGGACCGTGCCGCCCGCGGCGGCGAAGTCGTCCAGCTGCTTCTTGGCGTCGTACTTGCCGCTCGTGATGCCCTCGATCTCCACGCCCGCGCTCATGAGGAATATCTTCACCTCGTGGCCGGCCTTGAGCGAAGCGTTGGCGAAGCGCACCCCGTTCCAGGCTTTCTCGGGTTCGTTGGTCTCTATCAAGATGCCGAATTTCATGCCGGTCTCCGCCCTTCAGCTGATCCGCAGCTCGGTTCGGCCGACGGTGATCAGGTCCTTCGCGGCCAGCTTGACGTAGTTGCCCTGGGGAACCGGCGCCCCGTTGACGAAGGTTCCGTTGCGGCTGCCCATGTCCCGCACGAAGTAGGCGTCCTTGATCTTCTGGATGACCGCGTGGCGCCTGGACACCAGGTTGTCCTCGAGGGCTATCATGTTCTCCACGCCCCTGCCTATGGTGATCTGCGACACCAGCGGGAACCTGGCGCCGTTGCAGGATACCTGGAAGAGTTCCGTCTTGCGCATCCGGGACAGGCGTTTGCCCACGCCGCTCTCGCCCGCTATGGTGTCCGCTTCCTTTGCCATGGCGTCCCCCCCGGGCGACAGGCTACACCCGTCCCGGAAATTCGGCAAGCGGAACCGCCGCGCGGGGCTCGCAGTCCCGTGATTCCCGAAAAGTCCGCGATAAGATATTATTTTATCAAAGACCGTCACCGGAGCATGCAGCATGAAAAACGTACGCCTTCCGTTACTGGCCGCGCTGGCCCTGGTTCTCGCCTGGTCGTGTTCCGCGCCCCTGTCCATGTCCGGGGACGCCTCGCTGACCCTGGCCCTCGGAGGCGTCCTGCCCCCGGCCTCCGGCATCCCCGGCTCCAGGGCCTTCATACCGGGAGCCACCACGGACATCCGCGTCATGGCCACCGATGCCGAGGCCGCGGTGGCCTACGACCGGACCTTCCCGGCGGCGGGCGCTTCGCTCTTCGTCCCCGGCCTGCCTTCCGGCATCGAGTTGACCCTGCGCATAGAGGCGCTGGGCTCGGGCGGCGTGATCATCAGCTCGTGGCAGAGCCCGTCACGCGTCGTCCTCGATATAGGACCCAACGCGGTGAACGCCACCCTGGTGCCGCTGGTAGAGCCCATGACCTTCAGCGTGTCGGGCATCCCGTCCAGCAGCGCCCTGTTCGACCTGCCCGCGACGGGGGACGTGCAGTTCGTCGACGTCAACAGTTCGGATCCGGAGGGGACGGTCCGGCAGATCCTGGTGGATTCCGGCTCGGCCCATTGGGCCTGGATGGGGGTCTACGACGACGCCTGGAAACCCTATCCCGTGCTCTGTTCCGATCCAGCCGCCGGCTGGGCCGTGGTCGCCTGGCCCGCGTCCGGCACGCTCCGCGTGGCGGTGGCCAACACGGTGTCCTCCTCAGGCTATCCGGCCGGGCCCCTGAACGGGGCCAAGGTCCAGGTGAGGCCCGCCGCCCTGGTGACCAGCGTTCCCGAGTTCAACGCGGTGCTCAACATAGACGGCCAGACCATCGTCATGCGCGAGGGTGTCTACGAGTTCCCGGATACCGTGGCGATCGGGGAGAACGTCCGCATCTACGGCGGCTTCGACCCGGGCTGGAAGACGCGCACGGGAACCACCGAACTGCGCCTGGCCGACGCGTCGCTGTCCACGATAACCCTGCAGGTGACCGGCGGTTTCGCGGGCGGGCTCCTGGACAGGCTGTCCATCACGGGCCGCCAGCTCGACGCGAGCGTGTTCAACGCCACCGCACTCTACCTGACCGCCATCCAGCCCATGATCGTCAACGGTTGCACCATCACCGGCTGTTCCAACGCCGCCATGGTGGCTACCCAGACCATGTCCGCCGTCGGGCTGCGCGTAGGCGCGGGCACGCCGGAGATAGTCGGCTGCACCATCAGGGGAGGCTTCGTCGGGAATTCGGGGACATTCGGCGCTTCCAGCAAGGCGGTCTCGGTGGAGCCCATGGCCGGTATGCCGGTGGCCTACCTCCATGATTGCACGCTGGATGGGGGTACCGCCTCCTCGGTATCCGAAGGCGCCGGCTCGACGGGTTTGGCGTGCACGGGGGCCGACGTCAAGGCCGTGGTCGTGGGCTGCCGCATCTGGGGCGGCAGGGCCACCGCGGGCAGCGGGTACAGCGCCATGAGCGCCGGCGTGTCGGTATCGACCTCGGCTATCGCATGGGTGGTCAGCTGCTCCATCAACGGAGGCCGGGCGGACGGGTTCCAGGCCGCCTCGCGCGGCGTCTACCTGAACGACACGGCCAACATCGTGGCGGCCTGCACCATCGACGCGGGTTATGCCACGGGCAGCGACGGCCACTCGGCCGAGTGCGTCTATATACAGAACGACACCACGAGGGCGGGCATCCTCTCGCTCTGCCTGTTCCACAACTCCACGCCGGCCATCCCGGCGCCGGACCGCAGGGTGGCCGTCACCGAGTCGAACGTATCCAGCTTGCTCGGCCTGCAGCAGTTGAACGGCAACGGGGTCATCGGCTGCGCGCCGCTGTTCAAGGCCATCGAGTATGCGGATCTCATGTCGAGCGCGGCCATTTTGAAGAACTACAACCAGTACGCGCCGACCAGGACCCCGGCACTCGAGTTCATGAATGTGGGCACGGCGGCCGACTTCCCTGCCTTCATGGCCATGGATCTGAGGCCCAGGACCGACGCCTTGATCGCCTTGGACAGCCTGCCGCTTCTGGCCCTGCCGGACTGGGGATTGGACACCGAAACCGGCACGTACCCGGCTCTGTTGCTCGATCTTGCGGGCCGGCCCAGGCCGGCGTGGCCCGCTCCCTGGAAACGCGGGGCCTACAATCCCTGACGGAGGTCGCGCAGAACGAGCAGGTCCCGGTACACGGCGCTGGCGGTTTCGCGGGGGCCGGCGCCCTTGCCCAGGACGGTGAGGTCGCCCGCGTTCAGGGAATGGAAGATCACGGCGTTCTCCGAGCCGGTTCGGGCCAGGGGCGAGCTTGCGGGCACGGAGCCCAGGCGGACGGATGCGGATAGGCCGCCGCCCGTCCGTTCCAGGACGGCCACCGCCCTCAGGCGCTCGCCGCGTTCCAGCGCGGATGCGACGGCCTCCGGGCTGGCCTCGCGGACCGACTGCCGCTCCACGTCCCCCAGGGCAAGCGGCAGTCCCATGACGGAGCGGGCCAGGATGCAGAGCTTGCAGGCGGCATCGAGGCCGTCCAGGTCGGCGGAGGGGTCCGCCTCGGCCAGGCCGGCTGCCTGGGCCTGGGCCACGGCCTGTTCCACGGACAGGCCGCCTTCCATCATGGACAGGACGTACACGCTGGTGCCGTTGAGGAGCGCTTCGATGCGCTGGATGGGGTTGCCCCGGGAGAAGGCCCTGCCCGCGTCGATCACCGGCATGCCCCCGCCCACCGTGGCCGAGTGCAGGATGCGGCCGCCGCCGGCTGACGCGGCGGCTTCCAGCCGGTCCCAGGCCGCCACCAGGGCTCCCTTGCTGGCGAACACCAGGTCCATGCCCAGTTCCAGCGCGGCCAGGGCCGTAACCAGGGCCGGTCCGCCGGTCAGCGGATCCGTCGGCGCCAGCTCGACCAGTATGCCTGCTCCCGAGGCCTCCAGGGCTTCCCGGATGCCCGCTTCCCGCCGGAGCCCGCATCCGGGAGCCAGGTCGGCCAGTCGCCCGCCCAGGCGCTTGCCCTCCGCGAGGCCGGGAAGCGCCTCCCGCCCGAGGCCGCCGGGCGCGCTGAAGGCCCCCGAGGAGTCGGCCAGCCCGCATGCCGCGAAGTCCGCGGCGTCCGGTTCCGACAGCCGCCCGAGCAGGGCCCTGCCGACATGGCCGAGGCCGGAGATGAACAGCCTGAGTTCCTTCATTGGTTCCCGTCCCCCCGTCGCCGGTTGGCATGCGCGTGATATAATCGTATAGTAACGCGATCGCCTCGCGATCGGCGCGGCCTCCCGGGCCGGCCGGTCCGGAAGTATACAATGTTGGAGCCATACATGTCCCGATACCGTACGCTCGCGCTCGTCGTGGTGACGCTGCTCCTGGCCGCGCTCGCCCTGTCATGCGGCCGCCGTTCCCCCGGGGAACGGGCGGCCGGCGCCACGTCCGCCGCCCAAGGCGCTTACGCCGCGGACGACACGTCCCCCGAGGCGGTCGCAGCCCGTGCCGCCGCCGAGGCGGCAGCCGCGGAAGCGGCCGCGGCGGAAGCGGCTGCCGCCGCCGAAGCGGCCGAAGCGGCCGCAGGCGGGACCGCGGGTCAGGATGGGGCCGTACAGACCCCGGAACAGCGGGAAGCGGCCCGCCTGGCAGCCCTGCCGGTACCCAGTCCCGTCTTCGGGCTGGCCCCGGGTGTCTACCCCGCGGCCGTGGCCGTCACCCTGACGGTCGGCCAGCGCGAGGCCGTCATCATGTACACCCTGGACGGCTCGACGCCGTCCGCCACCAAGGGCAGCCGCTACGCCGGGCCGGTCAGCCTGTCCGGCAGCGCCGTCGTCAGGGCCATGGCCTACGTGCCCGGGGGCAAGTCCGCGGCCGTGGTGTCCGCGGATTACACCATCGCGGAACTCTGCGTGGCGCCCGGCGGAACGGGCGACGGGCGGCGTACCTCGCCCATGGGCAGCCTGGCGGCGGCCGTGGACAAGGCCAGGAGCTCCGGCATCAGGACCGTCAAGCTGGCGTCGGGCGAGTTCCAGGCCAACCTGGAGCTGAGCGTCCCCCTGGCGGTATCGGGCGGCTGGAAAGCGGATTTCTCCGCCGCCTCCGGCAAGCCCACGGTCCTCCGGGGCGGGAGCGTGGACACGGCCACCAACAAGAAGGCCCCGGGCTACGCCCTCAAGGTGGCCGGGGCGGCGGTCGACGGTACTGCCCGGCTGGAGCGCCTGGTGTTCCGCGGCCCCGAGGCCAGCTACTCGGCCGGCCTGGTGGTGGCGGACGGGGCCAGGCCGACCGTCGTGTCCTGCGAGGCGTACGGCGGTTCCGGCAGTTACGGGTACGGGGCTTCGGTGCTCTCCGGAGCCAATCCTTCCTTCCAGTTCTGCAGGCTGGACGGAGGGGAGGGCGCCACCTCCACCGGGCTATCCGTGGACGGGGCAAAGGCGACCGTGTCGTCCTGCTTCCTCCTGGCGGGCAACGGCACGGTGACCGGCTACGGCCTGTCGGCCACCGACGCCGGGGTCAAGGCCTACAGTTCCGTCCTGGCCGCGGGAAAGGCCAACGTCGGCTACGGCGCCGCCTTCTACACCAGCAAGGACTCGGCGCTGGTCTCCTGCACCGTTTCCGGCGGCGAAGGCAAGGAAGCGACCGGCGTGTTCATTTCGGACAGCGATCCGGCCCTGGAGAACTGCATCGTGTCTGCCTCCGGGAGCGCCAAGTCCTACGGCCTGTACACCAACTACGGCAGGTCCGCGCCCTCGCGCCTCGCCTCCACCCTGTTCCTCGGCTGCTCCACGGCGCTCCTCTACGCCGCGGACACCAAGACGGCCTACGTCTCCGTGGACGCGGGAGGGGGACTGGCCGCCGAGGACGGCAGGATCCTGTCCTCGCCCAAACCGGACGCCTGCGCCCGGGGGGACTTCTCCCTGGGGCCTGCGCCGGGCTTCGCCGTGCCGGCCGGGACCGCCCTCCCCGCGGGCAGGCCGTCCGCCGGGCCGGCGGCCACGGACCTGAAGGGCAAGGCCCGCACCGAGCCGTGGAGCGTCGGCGCGTATGAACTGTAGGTTTCGGGCTTGTCACGTTGGAAACGCGGAACGGTGGTTGTATACTTCAACCCGTGCATCAAACGGAAGCAGGTGGGAAATGCGAAAAGTAGTTGCCTTGGCACTGGTCGCGCTGGTCTCGGCGACCGCGGCGGTGGCCCAATCCAACCAGTTCATGGACACGCTCCTGGCTTCGAAGCAGCTGGATTTCGGGCAGGCTTCGTACCTGGTGCTCGTCGCCTCCGACAACATCGGAGAGGACGCCGACGCCCCGAGGGCCTTCGAGCTGCTCGGCAGCATGGGCTGGGCGCCCGAGGACGCCACCCTGGAAACCCCGGTCACCCTGGCCCAGTTCTCCTTCATGCTCATGAAGGCGTTCGGCCTCAGGGGCGGCCTCATGTACCGGCTCTTCCCCGGGCCCCGGTACGCCTACCGCGAGCTGCGCTCGGCCGCGGTCATCCAGGGCCGCTCCGATCCGGGCATGGCCGTGGACGGCTCGGCCGCCGTGCGCATGCTCGGGCGGGTGTTCGACGTGAAGGGGGTGTCCGAATGAAGGCACGCATCCTGGCGCTCGCCCTGCTGGCCGGCGCGCTCCTGGCCGCCCCCGTGGCCGCCTTCGACTTCGGGCTGGATGTGCTCAACGTGTCCAGCTTCTCCTACGAGTCCGAGTGGTCGTTCTCCCAGACCGACCGGGCGACCCTCTGGCTCAGCCTGCCGGTCAGCCCCAGCTCCAGCATCTACGCCTCCGGGCTCTACGAGTTCACCGCCAGCTTCGGCCCCGGCGGCTACACCATGGTGCCCTGGCGCCTGGACCTGGGCCGCACGGAATGGGAAGGGCTATCGACCGGGGCCTTCGGCCCGGCCACCTCGTTCCGCTGGTCCGTGGGGCGCATCCCCCTCCAGGATTTTTCCGGGCGCGTGGTGTCCTCCCTGGCTGACGGCTTCCT
>JAKLIU010000011.1 GCA_022709445.1 Spirochaetota bacterium
CCAGGTGTCGGGAACCTTCGGTTCGCGGCAGGAAGAGGCGCAACGGCTGGGCCGCGTGCTCAGGCCCAAGGAAAAGAACTCGTATTTCTACTCCCTCGTTTCACGGTATACTGTGGAGGAGGAATACGCCGACAACCGCCGGCGCTTCCTCACCGAGCAGGGCTACCGTTACACGATCGAATCATGGGAGGAGCGCGAGTGGGTGCCGTCGAACTGAAGCGCTGGCGCGATTCCCTGATCGCCGACCGGGAGGACCTGCTCATAGGGGCCGCGAGACGCTGGCTGGGCCCCGTCAAGACGCCCTTCAACAAGCACGAGATCCTCGAACGCCTGGAGTCCTACCTCCGCAAGCCCGCGACCGTGGCCGCGGTCATCGACCTGCTGGATGCCAGGGACCGGCTGGCGGTGGCCTCCCTGTCCGTCATGGGAGACCTCGCTCCCGCCGTCCTGGAACGGGCCATGCGACTGGACGGCTCCGACCTGCACGCCGGCGCTTTCGGGCGGCGCCTGGCCAACCTCCGCGAGCGGATGATCGTCTACCGGTACCGGAACGCGCGGAACCGCGAGCGCATCGGGCTGGTTCCTCCCCTGGCCGGCGCGCTTTCGGCGGCGACCGGTCCGGCGGACCTGGCTGCCGGGGGCTTCGAGCCGGCCGCCGTGCCTTCCGCCGGGGATCCCTGGGCCCTGTTCTGCGCGCTGTTCTCGGCCTGCTGTCGCGCCAAGCCCGCCTTCCGCAGCGGTCGGGAATTGTCCCGGCGGGCCCTGGAGATGCTCTCCATGAGCGCGCCCGAGCTGACGGGGGACGGTACCAGGGGCGGCGCGCGGGCCGCGTTCCTCCTCGATTGCCTGATCGGCGCCCGCGCCTTGCTTCCCGGAGAGGACGGGCGCCCCGTACCCGACCCCGGCCGATTCCTGCGGCTGGCGACCGTCTTCGGCGAGGACGCCCCGCTGGCACTGGCCTGCTCGGCCGGCGGGCAGGGCCCGGCGGATCCGGCCGCCCGGACCGGTTTCCTCAAGTACCTGGCCGGATCGCTGCCCAGGGGCGTGGCCATCGAAGCCCGTGACCTGGACCGGATGGCGCTGGCGGCGGCTCTGCGCTTCCTCCGCGCCCGCGCGGAAGCCGGGGGCGACGGATCCGGGGATCCGCTGGAGAACGACGACGGCGAGGCGCTGGCTGCCTTCGCCTCCGTGGAACCGCTTATAGGGTTGGGCCTCCTGGAGCGGAGGGAGGACGGTCGCCTGGTCGCGGTCGCCCCCGCAGATCCGGCTCCGGCGATCCGCGCCCGGGCTGACGCGAGCGGCCTGCCGTCGGTGGTGGTGGAGGAGTCCCACGAGATCAAGGTGCTGCCCGAGGCGTCCGCCGCCGACAGGGCCTACGTGGCCGCCATCGCTCGGATGGAGCGCACGGGCCTGGTGTGGACCGCGGTGCTGGACAAGGACGCCGCGCTCTCGGCGTTCTCCGCGGGTTTCGATGCCGCGGGCGTGGCCGACCGCCTGCAGGCGATGTCGGCCAAACCCTTGCCCCAGAGCATCCGTTTCTCGCTTGACACCTGGGAGGCCCAGGCCAGGGGCGTGCGGGTCTTCCAGGGCGTCATCGCTCGCCTGGACGAGCACAACGCCGCCATGCTGGCCCACTCGCCCAAGGCCCGGGGAGCCATCAAGGAGGTCCTGGCCGAGGGCGTGTTCCTGCTGGACGCCGCGAACCTCAAGGATGCGGAGAAGCTGCTCAAGCGCGCAGGCATACGGGTGGAGATCCAGGAGACGGTTGACGTGGAGTCGCTGGCCGTCACCGCGGACGCTTGGCCGGAAGAGAGCCTGTCCGCCTACGGCCGCTTGGCCGGGTTCCGCTTGCCGCCCCTGCCCATCGCCGTGGCGGCCGGGCCGGTCAGGCAGGGCGCAGGGGCGACGCTGGAGCGCTTGACCCGGGCCCTGCAGGCCATGGACCTGTCCCCCGCGGCCCGGGCGGTGCTGGCTGACAGGCTGCGTTCACGCCTGGTCCTGCACGAGAGCCAGCTGTCGGGGGCGGATTCCGGGACGGACACGGCTGCCGCCGGGGCGCTGGACTATCCGGGCAAAGTGCGCATACTGGAACGATCGATGCGCGAGGGCCAACCCGTGGAGATGTCCTATGCCCGCCCGGACGGGAGCAAGGCACAGGCCATGGGAACTCCGCGCGAGCTCAGGAAGACCCCCGGCGGGCTCGTGCTCATGCTGGCGGACCGGGCCGGGAACGTGGAACCGGTGCCCGTCGGCGCGATAGAGCGGCTCAGGGTCATGCATACAGACATTTTTGGAGAATGAAATGGCTACACGAACGAACGACTACGACGCGCGGCAGCTCAAGCTGGCCGTGCTCATCGACGCGGACAACACCCAGTCCGGCATAACCGAGGGCCTGCTGGCCGAGGTGGCCAAGTACGGCGTGGCGAGCGTCAAGCGCATCTACGGCGACTGGACCACCACCAACCTCAAGCACTGGAAGGAGCGGCTCCTGGAGTACGCGATCCAGCCCATCCAGCAGTTCTCGTACACCAGCGGCAAGAACGCCACGGACAGCGCCATGATCATCGACGCGATGGATCTCCTGTACACGGAGAAGCTGGACGGGTTCTGCATCGTGTCCAGCGACTCGGACTTCACCCGGCTGGCGGCGCGCATGCGCGAGGCGGGCAAGTTCGTGCTCGGCTTCGGCGAGCGCAAGACGCCCAAGCCCTTCCTGGCCGCCTGCGACAAGTTCATCTACACGGACATCCTGCGCGAGCCCGAGGAAGAGGTGGCGGTCGGCGCGAAGGACGAGCCCAAGAAGAAGGCACCCGCACCCCAGGACTTCAAGATGGACAAGAAGCTGCGGGCCATGCTGGTGCAGGCGGTGGAGGACAGCGCGGACGATTCCGGCTGGGCCTATCTGGGACCGGTGGGGCAGTACGTGGCCAACCGGCAGCCGGAGTTCGACCCGCGCAACTACGGCTACCGCAAGCTGGGCGAGCTGATCAAGTCCTGCGGCTGGTTCGACGTCGAGGAACGGTCCAACCCGGCGGATCCGGGCAAGCAGATCTACATCCGCAAGCGCAGCGGCCGCTGATCCGGACCGTTCCGCCGGCGCTCAGATCTCCCCGGGCTCCCTCCCGGAGATGAGGATCCCGCCGGCGTCCCAGGCGTCCGCGCCGGTGGATATGCCGTCGGGGCCGATGGTCCAGCGGATGCGGGCCGCTCCGGTCTCGTCGGCCATGGGTTCGCCGTCTGTGCCGTAAAACCGCACCTCCACCAGGACTCCCCGCTCGCCGTACACCCCGATGCGCCTGTGGATGCCCCCGTCGCCGAGCACCGGCTCCCCGTCGACGCCGAGGAACGAGCTCTCCACCATGTTGCCCGCCTGGTCATAGGAGAAATCCCGTGACTGGTAGCCGGCGAGGGTGGCCAGCGGTTCCCCTTCCGGGCCCAGGGTCCTTGCCAGGACCGGCAAGCCGTCGCGGAAGATGGTCTCCTCCACGCAGAAGCCCGCCGGGCCCACGACCGGCAGGCCGTCGGCTCCGCGGGTCTCGCGGCGGTGGGAATCCGCGGACCAGACGTCCAGGTCGGCCGCGTGGTTGCCGGTGAAGAGCGCGGGTTTCCGGTCGGTTCCGTAGTATCGGTACTCCAGCGCCAGCCCGCCGCTCCCCGGCACTTCCGCGCGCACGGTCCTGTGGACGCCCGTGGAGCGCGAGGCCACGGGCTTGCCGTCCGCGGCGAACACCGTCCGATCCCGCGCCCGGCCCTCCCCGACCATGCGCCGGTCCAGGGCGTAGCCGTAGCCGCCGGCCCAGGGAAGGCCCGAGCCGTCCAGGAAGCGCAGCTCGTAGCCGCCCTCGATCTCCGTCCGGCTCACCGTCCAGGCTCCCGACTCGTCCTGCACGCGGCGGCCGTCCGGCATGTAGAAGGTCATGGAGCGGCCGCCGTCGCCGTCCACCACGCGCATGAGGGCGTAGCCTGATTCGTTGACGATGGCGTTGCCGAACGGGTTCTCCCAGCGCCAGGTCTCGGTCCCTCCGTCGCGCTCAACCGATATCCGCGAGGCGTACATGAGGGTGCCCGCTCCCCGGGGTCGGCCTTTCACGAAGTACTCGACCGCGATCAGCCTGCCTTCGGCGTCGCTCGAGAAGCGGTACGCGGCCAGGTTCGACGCCTCCTCGGCGCTCACGGGCATCAAGCCCTCGAACGAGAAGGGATCCGGCTTCTCGCACCAGCGGTACCAGCGCTCGGAAGCGGCGCCGGGCAGGGTGGCCGGGGCGTCCGCGGGATTGGGCGGGAAGGGGGAGGCCGCGTCCGGGGCTCCCGGCTCCGGGGGACCGAACACCAGGGTGTTGAGCGTCTTCTGTCGCTCCGCCACCACGTGGGGGTCGAAGTAGCGGTGGAGCGAGCCGAACGAGCGCAGGAAGGCCAGGCACTCGTCCATGGACCTGGCCAGCGACCGGTCGGAGGCCGGCAGGGCGCGCTGCAGCGAGAGCAGCGCCCAGGGGTGGAGCATGGCCACGGTCCGGGCCCTGGTGCCCATCATGATCTGGCCCGGCGTGGGGTAGGTGCCGTACACGGCCCGCTCCAGGGCTTCCTGCATGCCGTCGGGGGCGGTCTTGAGCCTGTCCAGCAGCTCCGCCGCCAGGCGGGTCGTGCTGACGGCGCGCAGTTCCCGTATGATGCCGTAGGCGTGCTCCATGTCCACCAGGAACAGCCTGTCGGACGCGGATGCCAGGTTGTCGGCGCCGGCGGAGCCCAGGAGCAGCGAGTACCAGTCCGGGGCCGGGTCGCGAGGCGCGTCGACCCTGAGTATCTCCAGGAGGTAGACGGATTCCAGCCAGATGCCGGTCATGCAGGAAGAGAATTCGTTGAGCACGTTCCTCGAGCGCCAGAGGGCGTTGAGGGAGGGTTCCTCGTCGGCGTAGTAGAGCGTGGCCAGGGCGCGGAAGAACGACGAGCGCAGGATGCGGTCGTCGCCGGCCAGCGCCTCGAGGTCGAAGGCGCTGATGACGATGGCCCGCCGGGTCTCGCTGGCGCGGGCCGGCCAGAAGCCGGGAGTCGGCGTCCTGTCGGAGATGACGCGCACCTCCAGGAGGCGGGCCGACATCCGGCGCTCCAGGTATTCGAACAGGTAGGCGAATTCCTTGTAGCGGCCGGCCGTGGCCAGGTCGGCCGCGATGCGCTTGACCAGGGCCGAGGGGTCCCAGGATTCCAGCGCCGGCGCCTTGCCCAGCCTGGACAGGGGCACCACCTGCTCCCACATGGCGACGCTGTCCTCCAGCACCGCGTCGAAGGCCCGCTGGTCGAGGGCTCCGGCGCCCGCGGTCGCGAGGCACATGGCCAGTGCCATGACGATCGTTTTTTTCATGCATCCTCCAGTGGTCCGGGGGGTCGGCGGTCCCCGCTCAGAAAAACATCGGCACCATATCATGGACCACCAGGTCGAGGTAAGCCAGGTCCGCGACGATGCGGCCGTCCGCCTCCGCGGGTTCCCGCTTGCCGTCCGCCGGCCTGAAGCACTCCCCGCCCAGGCGCCCCCAGCCCTTGCCCAGCGGCACTTCCACCCTGCCGGGCGCGGCCCCGTCCGCGGTCTCCAGGGAGCAGGTTACCGCCACCAGGCGGTTCCTGCCCGGATCGGCGACCAGCCACCAGGCGAAGCGGTCCTCAACTCGACGGTCCACGATGGCGGCCGATTCCAGGAACGGCCTGAGCCGCGCCCAGGAGCGCTCGATGGATGCGTAGCGCGCCGCGGCCGCGCGGTCGTCCGCCCAGTCCATGCCGCGGGCCGATATGGTCGAGGCGTACAGGCCCGTGGACAGGTCCTGGAAACCCATGACTTCGTAGAGGGGGCGGCGGCCGGGACCCACCGAGCAGAACCGGGCGACCATGTGCCTGAGGCTCATGCGTTCCGGTCCCATCACGGCGGCCAGGCTGGAACCCCAGAAGCGCGAGTCCCCCGCGTCATGGCAGTCCACCGCGAAGCACACCGAGGCGGGCCGGGAGCCGGGAACCGAGGCCCGGGCGGCGAGCCTGTCGTACAGGGCGAAGCTGTCGCGCATGAGCGGCGCGTCGATGCGGCGGAGCCAGTCCGACCCGAGCACCAGGTCGAAGCCCATGTCCGCGTACTCCGCGAACTCGGCGCCCATGCGCTCCGCGAGCGCGCCCGTGGCTCCCGCGCCTCCCGAGCGGCTCGCGGCGGTGGCGGCCGCCAGCACCTCGGGCGTGGGCCGGTCGGATACCGGGAGGCGGTCCGCGTCGTCGGTCACGGAGTCCAGCACGTGGTCCAGGGAATCGTATCGCACGAAGTCGAAGCCGTACCCGTCGCGCCAGCGGGAGTAAATCCCGGACCAGTAGTCCACCGCCTCCCGGTTGAGGGAAGGCGGGCAGCCTTCCTCCGGGAGCGAGTTGGGGGGCACCCCGTCGTAGAAGGCGTAGGGGGCCACCACCCCGTAGGAATCCGCCCCGACGTCCGCGCCCGCGGCGTCCCGGTAGGAGAACACGGGGAAGTCGCCGCCCCGCTCGTAGCGCAGGAAGGCCGGGATGCCGACCCCGTTCCAGGCCTGGGAGAGCACCGGCCAGAGTCCCCGGTCGATGCACTGCCGTATGGCGGCGAAGTAGGCGCGGTCCTTGACCTCTTCCTGCGCCCCGAGGTCGCCTTCCTCGCGCTTGAACGTGGACAGGCCGTAATCTTCCTTGATCGCGCCTACCAGGTCTTCCACCAGGGCCGCGATCCGCAACCGGTCCTCTCGGCGGTAGGGCGTCACCGGGTCCTCGCAGGAAATGGAACGGCGCGCCGGGTCCAGCTGCACCCAGCGGAACAGGGACGGCCGCTCCACCACGGTGCGCCCGAACTGGGCTATGTGCGGCAGCAGGTCGTAGCCCACGGCCTTGCCCAGGAGGCGGCAGGCCAGGCTGAACGCCCTGAGCTGGTCCTCTGGACCTATGCCCGCCGCCGCGAGCGCGGGATCGGCCAGGGAAGGATCCACGGTGGACTGGTTTTCCGGCGCGTACACCACGTCGAAGTGCACGGGATGGAAGGGCGCCAGGTGGATGGCGCTGGCTGCCGTGCCGGGAAGCAGTTTGGCCGCCTGCAGGAAGCTGCCAGGCCTGTCATCATGGCCCGAAGCGCGCACGCTGACGTAGCAGAAGTCCGAACGGAGCATCCAGGACGAGTCGGGCTCCTCGCGGCAGGCCCGCCTGGGGGAACGAGCGGCCTCCAGGCCGGCGTAGAACAGGGCGATGACGGCGTCCGGCAGCCTGAGCAGCGAGCTCTGGGTCCTCCCTGCCGGGATGCCGGCGGCGCATTCGGCCGCCAGTGCCTCCGCTTCCCTCCGCTGTCCATCGTCTGGCGAGAGGGCTTCCGCAATGTCTTTCCAGAGCGCCACGGATCAGGCGCCGGTGCTTCTGGCCAGGGCTTCGGCCGCCGCCAGGTTGACGGCGATCATCCGGTCCAGGAGGCTCTCGTCCAGGTCGAAGGCCGGGTGGTGGTTCGGGTGGGAGATGCCCCGTTCCGGCGCCTGGGTGTTCAGGAACCAGAAGCAGCCCGGGACCATGCGCAGGTAGTAGGCGAAGTCCTCACCGCCCATGCTGGGAACGGTCAGCAGCCTGACCTGCCCGTCCCCGAGGACGGACCGGGCGGCAGCCATGGCCAGTTCCGTGGATGCGGGGTCGTTGACCACCGGGGGATAGCCGTCCAGCCATTCGTAGCGGTACTCGACGCCGCAGGCCAGGGCGGCTCCCTGGCAGGCCGCCAGGAGGCCTTCCTTGGCCAGTTCCCGCTCTGCGGGGGCCAGGGTCCGCGCCGTGCCCTTGAAGGAGGCCTCTCCGGGTATGATGTTGAAGGCCGTGCCCGACTCCACCTGGCAGACGCTCAGCACGAAGGGAACGCGCTGGTCCGGACGGCGGGCGCGGAAGGACTGCACGGCCAGTATGAACTGGGCCAGGGCGGGGATGGGATCCAGGGCCTGGTGCGGGGCCGAGCCGTGACCGCCGGAACCGACGAAGGACCCGGCGAAGCGGTCGCTGGCCGCCATCATGGCGCCGGGCATGAAACCAGCCTGGCCGGGCTGGAGCTCGCCGGACAGGTCCCCCACGTGGCCCCCCACGATGGCCCGGACCCCGTCCAGGCAGCCGGCTTCGATCATGGGAGGGGCGCCGAACGCACCTTCCTCGCCGGTCTGGAAGATGAGCCGGGCCCGCCAGCCGGTCGGCGGCCGCAATGCCAGCAGCTCGGCGATGGCCAGGAGGCAGGCTGCGTGGGCGTCGTGCCCGCAGGCATGCATGGAGCCGGGTATGGTGCTGGCGTATTCCGCGCCGGTTTCTTCCGTAATGGGGAGGGCATCCATGTCGGCGCGGATCGCCACCAGGGGGCCTTCCCTGCCGAAATCGCAGACCAGTCCGGGACCGCAGTCGCGCACGATCGCGCCGACCGCCGAGAGCGCGGACCGGACGTAGGCGACGGTCCGGGGCAGGTCCAGGCCCACTTCGGGAATGGCGTGCAGGGCCCTGCGGTGCGCGACGGCCCGGCCCGCGACCGAGCGCGCCAGCGACATCGCGGCGTTGCCGTCGACGGCCGGCCCCGATACGGACACGGGCAGGGCGGGACCGGGGCCGTCGGCCCTCTGTTCCGGGGAACGGTAGTCCGCCAGCACGGCCAGGGCGTCCTCCCCGAAACTCTCCGGCACCACGAGGGTATATCCGGACAGGTCCACGTTGAACAGGGGATTCATGTCCTGCATGCCGCCGGAGAGCAGCTCCACGGGTATCCCCGAGGACTCCAGGACCGACCTGGCCACCATGGCGTCCTCGCGGGAACGGCACTCGAATACGGTCTTCACGCGAACCTCCTGACATTCCTGGCGTCGAAGGCAGCCAGCTTGCCCAGCACCAGCTCGCGCGCCGCGGGATCGATGCCTTCCGATTCCCGCCTGAAGCGCTCCGTCACGGTCATCGAGTCGAAGGCCCCGTCGGGTACCAGGATGGGCGTCATCTTGCTGGTGCCGGTGCGCTCGCCCTCGTCCACCTTGTTGTGCAGGTAGCCCTCGTCCTCCATCCAGGTGAGCGAGCGCTGGTAGTCGAGCTTGTCATAGACCAGCTGGAAACCGGAAATGCGGCCGCCTTCGCGGTCGTACCAGACGTACAGGTCGAAGTAGTCGTCGTGGAACAGGCGGCGGAAGCCGCCCTCGTGCTGGCGCAGGTTCGGGTATTCCTTGAGCATGCTCACTCCGTCCTCGAGGCGGCGCGCTTCCGGCCGTCCGGTCCCCGGTAGGGATTCTTCACGTTTTTCATCCAGGCGCGGTAGGCCGCGCAGGCCTCATAGTACCCGTCGGGGCCGCGGAAGGTCGAGAGCTCGTCGCATCGGTACAGCTCCAGCAGGGTGGGGAACAGGGGATTGCGGAGCGTATCCTCCACCGCCGAGGGGGGAATGCGGGGCAGGGCCGACGGCAGCATGTGGTAGCGTACCAGGAAAGCTACCCCGTCCACCGTGGTCCTGGGGTAGCCAAGCCTGGAGAGGAAGGAGCGGGCCGTCCGCTCTCCCAGTTCCGAATGGCGGTCGAAGCGGTTGGCGCCCACCGCGACGGCGTCGGGCTTGCCCGCGTCGTGGAGGAGCAGGGCCAGGGAGAGTATGTGGTCGGGGTTTTTCCGGTGCGAGAAGGTCTCCAGGGTGTGCCGCCAGGCGTCGCCCTCCGGGTGGTAGTCCTTGGCGTGGGCCACTCCCGCCAGGGAGGCGATCTCAGGCCAGTAGGCATCCAGGAAGCCGCAGGACCTGAGGGTCTCCAGGCCCCTGTCCGGGGTCGCGCCGGTGAGCACCAGGTCCAGGAGATCCCGCTGCCAGGCGGGGGGCAGGTCCCGGGGAAGAGGCCCCATGGGACCCGGCGCCGGCGCGTAGGGATATCGCGAGGCCAGCGCGGCCGTTTCGAAGATGACCAGCTCCGGAGGGGCGGGAAGCGGTTCGGGCCGTTTCAATAAGAGCGATGCGTACACCCCGCCGCGCGCGTCGAAGTACCTGGCGGCCGGGTCATGGAGGAGGCGCGTCTGTAGGTAGGCCGACCCGGCTTCCCCCTCCGAACAGCGGAAGCGCAGGCGGGGCTCCTCCGTGTCGTCGGTCGCGTCGGCGTAGGGCAGGCCGGGGAAGGACAGGCCGTCATGCCCGCGGGCCAGTTCCACCAAGCCGCCCGGGCTGTGCTGGAAGAGCAGCGGAGGGGCCGGGACGCGGAACCACGAGTCCAGCGCGCTGAAATAACCGAGCACTGAGGCCTCCAGGTCGTGTCATGGGCCGCCCCGGCGCGGAAGCGCCGGGGAGTTCAGTCGTCCAGGCCGGATACGGGGGCGGATCCGCCCGGCGCGGCGCGCGAGCCGGAAGCCATGTAGAGCTCGTCGGCTGCGGGCAGGGTGACCCGCAGGTCCTTGATGAAGTCGTCGTCGCCCATGTCCTCGTAGCGGGGGCAGCTGGATATGCTGCGCCTGGCGACGGTGAAGTACTTGTAGAGCTTTTCCTCGCCGGATTTCTTGCGCCAGAGCCCGGCGTCGCAGCGGACGCGCAGGTAGTACTGGCCGCCGCCGGCCGGGCGGGGGACGAGTTTGCAGTGGAGGCAGTTGGCGCAGAAGATCTTGCCGGCCGGCGCGTCCGCGTCGAGTTCGGTATCTTCCATGAACGCCGGTTCCCGGACGGACTCCATCCTCGTTGCCACCTTTCGACCGTTCATAGTATATAATCATCGCCGCGCGGTCAAGGCGAACCTGGTTCCATGATCGGCGCGATCCATCGCCACCTGAACGCCGGAGCGCCAGCGGGACAACCATGATAGCAACCGTAGTGAACGCACTCGCCATCGTGCTGGGCACGATCATCGGCCTCCTGGCCCGCAAGGGGTTCTCGGAGCGCTCCCGGGATTCCGTGTTCAACGCCACCGGGGTGATTTCCATCGTCGTAGGCCTGTCCATGGCCCTGGAGACGGGGCACATCCTGGCCCTGGCCATGGCCTTGATAGCCGGAGGGCTCCTGGGTTCCGCCCTGGACGTGGAAGGGGCGGTGTACCGGCTGGGGGAATGGCTGCGCAGGCGTTTTTCCCGGTCCGGCACGGCGGCCGGCGAGGCCGGATCGACCGGGGACTCGCCCGGCGCCGGCGACACGGGAGGCGGCTTCGCCTACGGTTTCCTTAACGCTTCCGTGCTGTTCTGCGTGGGGGCCATGGCCCTGGTCGGTTCGTTCAAGGCCGGCACCGAGGGCGACTACGACCTCCTCCTGACCAAGAGCGTCATGGACGGTTTCATAGCCATCATGTTCGCCGGGGCCATGGGCGTCGGGGTGGGCTTCTCGGCCCTGTCGGTGCTGGTCTACCAGGGGGCGCTCACCCTGCTCTCCGTCTGGGTGAAGCCCTGGGTGAGCGACGACATGATCACCGAGCTGTCCGCGGTCGGCGGCGCGCTGGTGGTGATGATAGGGATCAACCTCCTGGGCCTCAAGAAGATCAGGACCGGGGATTTCCTGCCATCCCTGGCCGTCATCGTTGTATTGTCCCTCCTTTTCAAGTATATTCCGATCCTGTGAGGGCGGGCGCAATGAAGCAAGGGCACGAGAAGCACAACGAGCGCAGGGCCCGCACGCGATTCCACGACGAGACGGGCGCCTACTACCTCCTGGACAACGCGGCCATCATCATGCCCGCGGTATCGGACAGGCGGAACACCTTCCTGTTCAGGATGTCCGCCACGCTCGACCACCCGGTGGTCCTGTCCGCCCTGGTCGCCGCCCTCAAGCGCACCGCAACGCGCTTTCCCTATTTCATGGTGCGGCTCAAGCGGGGCTTCTTCTGGTACTTCCTGCTGCCCATGGACCGGGAGCCCGTCCCGGAGTACGACGACGGCCCGCCCAACCTGGGTTTCAGCCTCAAGCGCCGCAACGAATTCCTGTTCAGGGTGCGGGTATCGGGCCGCCGCATCGCCTGCGAGTTCACCCACATACTGAGCGACGGCACCGGCTGCTTCGTCTTCCTGAAGACCCTGCTCAGGCAGTATTTCCGCGAGCTGGGCGTGGAGAGCACTCCGGGGCCGGACGACCTTGACATAGACGCGGAGCCCGACCCGTCGGAGTACGAGGACGCCTACCACCGCTTCTACAAGCCCGGGGTACCCACCCCCGGCCCGGTGCCCCAGGCCTTCCACCTCGACTCGCCGCTCATGCCGCCGGACCGCTACCGCGTCACCTGCGGGATCATGCCCGTCGAGGCCCTCCTGGCCCAGGCCAAGTCGCGCGGGGTCAGCCTCACCGAATTCCTGGTGGCGGTCTACCTGGACGCCCTGGTGGCCATCAGGACCTCCCTGGCCCGGACCGGTCGCAAGCTCCGGCCCGTGGTCTGCATGGAGGTGCCGGTGAACATGCGCAAGTTCTACCCGACCAGGACCCTGCGCAACTTCAGCCTGTTCGCCCTGCCCTCGGTGGACACCCGCCTGGGCACCTGGACCTTCGACGAGCTGGTGGAGCACGTGCACCACCAGCTCAGGATCGAGGCGGGCGAGCGCCGCATGGCCACCCAGATAGCACGCAACGCCGGCGGGAGCCGGATGCTCGCGGTGCGCCTCATGCCCCTGGTCGTCAAGGATTTCTTCGCCCATCTCCTGTTCGAGCGCCTGGGCGAGGGCATGATGAGCGGGATGCTCTCGAACCTGGGGCCGGTGGTCATGCCCCCCGAGCTGGCGGGCAGGATCGAGCGCTTCGACTTCGTCGGGGCGCCCAGCAAGATCATCAAGACCGGCGCTTCCATGCTCACCTGGAACGGGAACGCCTACATCAGTTTTCACAGCATGGCCGTCTCCCGGGATGTGGAGCGGCTCTTCTTCTCCCGTCTGGCCTCGCTCGGCGTGCCCGTGCGGGTCGAATGCTCCATGGAGGCGTGAACATGGCCATCTGTCAGAAATGCGGCGTCGAGATAGGCGAAGGCAAGGGCGTCTGCCCGCTCTGCGGCACGAGGATCGGAGAGGCTCCGGGGGAAGGCCCCCAGGGCATGTTCGACCGGGCGGCAAGCGCCCTTCCCGAATCGAGGGCCAAGCGCCTGGTGGCCGCCGAGACCGCCGGCGTGTCTTTCGCCATCGCGGCCGTGTCGGTGCTGATCATCGACCTGGTGACCGACGGCCGGGTTTCCTGGTCCCTGTACCCCCTGGCCTCGCTCCTGACGGCCTGGTTCCTGATCAGCCCGCCCCTCCTGTGGCCCAGGAAGCCCGCCCTGTTCCTGGCCATCCAGGGCCTGTCCGTGTTCGCCTTCCTCTTCGGGCTGGACCTGATCGACGGCAGCCTGGGCTGGTCCTGGCGCCTGGGCGTCCCGATCGCTGCGGCCGCCGAGCTGATGGCCGCCGGGGCCGCCTACATGTCTTGGAGGTCCAAGCGCCGGGGCCTGAACGTGCTGGCATTTGCCCTGATCGCCGTGGCCGGTTTCTGCCTGGCCCTGGAAGGGTTCGTGGCCCTGTACCGGGGCGGCGTGTTCAGGCTGGCTTGGTCGTCGATCACGGCTTCCGCCGTGGTGCCGGTGGCGGGCTTCCTGCTGTACGTGCACTACCGCCTGACCAAGGACGCGACGCTCAAGAAGCTCTTTCACCTCTGACCCGGGCGGCTGATTGGGGCTTTCAATTCCCCGGGGCTTTGCTATACTCCCGTGGCGGGCCGGCGGAAAACGCGTTCCCGCCCAAAATCCCGCGGGAACCGGGCGGATCCGCCGCCCCTGGAGGAAGCTATGGCCGATGCCGTGATACTCATCGTTGAGGACGAGGCGCTCGCCGGTCTCGAGCTCAGGGAAACCCTCGAGAAGTTCAATTACCGCATCCCCGCCGTCATCAAGCGGGGCGAGGACGTGCCCGAGGCCATCGTGGTGCACAAGCCCGACCTGATCCTCATGGACATACGGCTCAAGGGCTTCCAGGACGGGATCGAGACCGCCTACATGGTCGGGGGCGAGTTCGAGGTGCCCTTCATCTTCCTGTCCGCGTATTCCGACGACGAGACGCTCAAGCGCGCCCTGGGCACCCGGGCCTACGGCTACCTGGTGAAGCCCTTCGACGAGAAGACCCTGCGCACCACCATCGAGCTGGCCCTGAGGCGCTCCAAGGAATTCCGGGACCGCGACCAGGACGACTGGTACAAGACCGTGCTGTCCAATTTCCCGCGGCCGGTGCTCCTGACGGACAACTACGGCCGCATCACCTTCACCAACGAGGCGGCCAAGTCCGCCCTGCCCAGCACGGGCGACGGGCGGGTGGGGCTGGCCATCCACATGTTCTTCAACGAGCCGGCGGCGGTCACCGAGCTCCTGTCGGACGCGGCGGCGCGCGTTCCCGGTTCCCCGCCCGCCAGCCGCTCCCTGCGGCTCAAGGCTGGCCCCGGGGAACAGATCCTGGAGGTCGGCGCGTTCAAGGACGACGAGGGCAAGGTGACCGGCTACGTGGTATTGGTGGGAGGGGCTCCCCGGTCCTGATCCGGCCGCGAGCCGCCGCAAAACGGAACGCCCGGGAAGGCCACGCGGCCGTCCCGGGCGTCTTTTCATGCCGGCGCCGTCATTTGGCGGGCAGCATCACGTACACGAATTCCCGCTCCGGGAGCAGGGTCTCGGCGGCCAGGCTGGCGAAGCCGTCGGCGTCGGCCAGGGCGATGGCTTGGCGCATCCGGGCGGGTATCTCGAAGTCCAGGCCGTACGCCACCGCGTTGGCCAGCCGGTTCACCCACAGGTCGTTGGTCCTCAGCCTGCCGTCGTACTCGCGCTGGGCGAGGGCCTTGATCTGGTCCACGTACCTGCCGTCCAGCATGCCGGCGGCGAGCGAGGCGGCCTCGGCTCGCACCTCGGCCACCAGCTCGTCCACGCGGGCGGGGTCGCAGTCGAAGGAGACCACTACCGCGTACTGCTGCACCGGGTCCCTGGTGAAGGTTCCTTCCACGGAGACCACGTAGGTGCCCCCCAGGTCCTCGCGTATCGCGTCCAGCAGCCTGTTGTTGAAGGCTTGGGCCATGAGGGACAGGGTGCTCTCGCGCTCCCAGCTCCACTCCGCCTCCGCGGACCAGATCATCCTGACCGTGGCCCTGTCCTCCTTGGCCAGCCGGTAGTCCGTGCGGACCCCTCCGGCCGCCGCGGGGCGCAGGGGCGACTGCCATTCCGGCTCGGATTTCTCGCCAGCGGGGATGGCCCCGATGTAGGTGGCGACCAGGGACTTTGCCTGCTCCAGGTTGAAGTCCCCCACCAGGATGTAGGTGAAGTCCGACGCGTCCGCGAACAGGCCGTTCACCAGGGCGCGCACCTTGCCGAAGTCCAGGGCCTTCACCCCGGCCGCCTCGAAGGGCAGGGTCCTCGGGTTGCCGCCGAACAGGTGGGAGCTCCAGGCGGTCTCGAAGCGGTAGCCCGGTTCCTGCACGTAGGGCACGATCTGATCGGCCAGGCGGTCGCGGAGCACCGTGAAGGCGCGGCCGTCGCCTCCCTGCTCGGCGGCGTTCAGGTACACCAGCCTCAGGAAGGTCTCCAGGGAGTCGGTCGCGGTCTCGCCGTACAGGTACTCGGCGTTCTCGCCTATGGTCCAGCCCACGCCGGCGTCCAGGGAAGCGGTCAGCTCGTCCAGCCTGGTGGCGTCCAGCCCGCCCAGGCCGCTGCCCGCGAGAAGGCTGGGGGCGAAGATGGCGGCGTAGTGGTCCTCCACGGGCAGGGACGAGTATCCGCCGCGTGACCAGGCCACGAAGCTGATGGCGTCGCGGTCGTAGGAGGTCGGCTTGAGGAGCACCCGGGCCCCGTTGGACAACAGGAGCTCGGTGACGCCGTTGGCCTGCCTGGTCTCCGAGACCACGGTCCCGGGTTCGGGCAGGTCGTCGAACAGGGAGCTGTCGTCAGTGCTCGCCAGTATGGGGTCGAGTTCGGATGCCCGGGCCCGCTCCAGCACCGTCCCGAAGGCCTGCGCGTCCAGCAGCGCGTTGCCCGGACCGGTCTTGGCGCGCAGGGCCACGAAGCCCTCATCCGCGCCCAGGATGAGCCGTGCGGCCTCCGCCAGCTCCTCCGGCGTGATGGAATCCAGGGTGTCGGCGATGTAGACCCGCTCGTTGACCACGCCGGGCACCGGCTCGCCGTACATGAAGTTGCGGACGTACTCGTCGGCGAAGCTGCCGCTCCTCAGGTCCTGGTCTTCTATGTCCAGGGTGCCCAGCCACTTCCTCCAGGCGTCCACGGTGCGCATGAACTCGCTCTCGGTGAAGCCGTGCCTGCGCAGGCGCTCCACCTCCATGGCCAGGTCGGAGAAGGCGTCCAGTTCGCGGCCGGGCTCCGAGGACAGCGTGAAGGCGTAGAGCCGGGTGCCGCCGTAGAAGTAGTCGTCGTCGAAGTAGGCCTCCTGCCAGGCCTTGTCCCCCGCCCGCGACACGTCCGACAGGCGGAGCTTGATGGCCTCCGCGGCGATGCGGATCTTGAGCAGTTCCACGTAGTCGCCTATGACCTTCTCGGGCACGTAGGGCACGATCTTCTCGTAGAAAATGATCGACTGCTCGAAGTCCGGGTGGAAAGTGGACACGAAGCTCATGTCCGCGCTCGGGGCCACCGGGAAGAAGGGCCGGGGCTGCTTCTTGCCGTCGCGGCTGGGGAAGGAGAACTCGCGCTCGATGGCCATCGAGGCGGCCGCCGGGTCCAAGTCTCCCACCACGATGATCGCCATGCGCTCGGGCCGGTAGGTCCGCTCGTAGAACGCCTTGAGGCCGGCGGCGGTTGCGCCGCGGATGGAGGCCTCGGTGCCGATGGGATCGCGGTCCGCGTGCCTGGTGCCGGCCAGCATGACCGGCAGCTCACGGTTCCTGGCCAGCTCGTCCGGCCCCAGGCCCAGGCGGCGCTCCTCGAGGATCACGCCTTTTTCCTTCTCGACCTCGACCGGGTCGAAGCTGATGTCCATGGCCCATTCCCGGAGCACCCTGAGCCCGGTCTGGAAGTGGGCCGGGTCGTCCGTGGGCATCTCCAGGGCGTAGAGGGTTTCCTCGTGCGCGGTGTATGCGTTGACCTCCGCGCCGAACTCCATGCCGATGGAGCGGAGGTAGCTGACCAGCTCGTTTTCCGGGAAACTGGCCGTGCCGTTGAAGGCCATGTGCTCCACGAAGTGCGCGTAGCCCGACTCGCCGGCTTCCTCCACCGAGGAGCCTCCGGCGACCACCAGGTACATGACGATGCGGCCGCCGGGGTTCCCGTTGGCGCGGACGTAGTAGGTCAATCCGTTGGAGAGGCTGCGCCTGGTCAGCTCGGGGGCCAGGGGCAGGGGGTCGGAGAGGGAGTACGGGCCGCCGGGAAGCTCGGTTCCCTGCGGCTGCGGCGCGCCGACGCACGAGGCGAGGGCCAGCGCCAGTACGATCGCCGCGGCCGACCGGAGCGGGCGCGGAATGTGCAGTGTTTTCATGATTGCTCCTGTGAGTCTGCATGCGCGGCGGGACCCGGCCGGAAGGTGTTCCCCGCG
>JAKLIU010000110.1 GCA_022709445.1 Spirochaetota bacterium
GACCACCGAGCGCTCGCTCCGGCTGATGCAGCTGGCCTCGTCCGTGAAGGTGACCGAGCGCCAGTTCCCCCGCGTCAACGCGGCGATCGAGGAGGTGACCGATACCTTCGACTGGCCGGCCCGACCCGCGGTGTTCGTGACCCAGAGCCCGTTCTTCAACGCGGGCGTGCTGGGCGTCAAGGATCCCTTCATCGTGCTCAACAGCTCGCTCCTGCGGAACTTCGGCGACGATGAGCTCAAGGCGATGGTGGCCCACGAGATGGGCCACATCATGAGCGGCCACGCCCTGTACAAGACGCTCATCTGGCTCCTGGCCAACGTGTCGTCCCAGCTCCTGCCCATGGGGAACGTCATCCTCCTGCCCATCATGGCGGCCCTGTCGGAGTGGAACCGAAAGAGCGAGCTGTCCGCCGACCGGGCCGAGGTGCTGGCCCTGCAGGATCCCCGCCCCAGCCTCAACGTCCTGATGCGGATGGCAGGGGGCGAGGACCTGTCGCAGGTGAACCTCAACGATTTCTTCCTGCAGGCCCGGGAGTACGACGAGCAGCAGAGCCTCCTGGACAGCGTGCACAAGATCCTGAACCAGCTGTGGATGTCGCACCCCTACCCGGTGGAGCGCATCAAGGAGCTGCAGTCCTGGTCGTCCTCCGGGGCTTTCCAGGCCATCCTGGACGGGAACTACCTCAGGCGCGGCATCTCGCCGGAGACCCCGGACGAGGACTGGAAGGCGGGGTTCGAGTTTTACCGAAAGAGCGTGGACGAGGCGGAGGATCCCATTTCGCGGACCCTGTCCGGCATCGGCAAGGGCCTCGAGCAGGCGGCGGGCGAGCTGGGAGAGCGGCTCAAGGACCTGTTCGGCGACGGGTCGTCCTGAAGCGCGGCCGGGCGTACGCCGACCGGCGGGGCGCGGTCAGTCCGCGTCGCGGCCGATCAGGCGGCGCAGTTCGCGCATGCGCGCCTCGTCGATCCTGACGCGGAGGTTCTTCTCCTGCATGGGTATGACCAGGCCCTTGGGGCCGTCCTTGACGCGCTTGAGGTATTTTGCCTGGGTGTAGTACAGGTCCCCCGCGCCGGCGCTCCTGCCCTTGGAGTAGTACAGGGCGAGCATGCCGGCGTCCAGGAGCACGGGCAGGGGCACCGTCTTTCCCGGCCGCGCCTTGACGAACACGTAGGCCCCCGCGTAGTCCCTCGCGTGCATCCAGGTGTCCGAGCCGCGCACGTGGCGCCGCAGGAGCGCGTCGTTTTCCGCGGCGGAGCGGCCGATCAGGACCAGCCAGCCGTCCGTTTCCAGCGACAGGCCGGGGAAGCGCTTGGGTCCCTCGGCGGCGGCGTTGCGCCTGCGCGACAGGAAGAGCCTGATCGCGTACGGGTTCTCCTCCGCGAGCAGGGCTTCCCGTTCGCGTTCGAGCGCCTCGATGGCGCGTTCGTTCTCCGCGGCCTCCGCCGCGGTCTCCCCGGCTCCCGATCGGGCCTTGCGGGCCTTCTCGTACAGCTCCCGCGCGTTCTCCACGACGCTCTTGCGCGGGTCGACGCCGATGGCCACCGTGCCGCCCCGGAAGAAATCCTCCGCCCTGATGAATGAGCCTTCCGGTTGCAGGTGCTGGGAGGCCATGAGGATGTCGCCCAGTTCCCTGAAGCGTTCCGGGTCGGAGTAGCCCGCGGCCGCCTCGGCAAGCGCCGCCCGCCTGGACTCCAGGGCCTCCTTCCGCTGCGCGAACCATTTCTCCGCGCGCGCCAGCAGGGCCCGGCGCGACAGCTCCGAGCCGTGCTCGGCGTAGTAGGCGTCCACCCGCTCGTTGAAGCCGCCCTCGCCGGGCAACTCGCGCACCGCGAACTCGCGCGGGGGCGGTCCGCCGGCCTCTGGGGCGTAGCGGCCGCCGGCCAGCTCGCCCTTGGAGGGCTTGCGCGCCAGCGCGTCCACGATGCGGCCGTCGGGCGTGGTCAGGATCAGGTTGGCGGCTCCCGACCACAGGCGCGCCCACAGGATGCGCTCGCCCTCGTCCCGCCCCACGACGATCTTGACGATGCGTTCGGAGCCCAGCTGGCCGATGGACTCGATGCGCGCGCCGCGGACCTGGGCGCGCAGGAGCTCCATGAAGCGCTGGGGCTTCTCCGACTTGGGCACGGGCATGCGTGTCGCGTGGATGCGGCAGGCTCCGTGCGCCACGCAGACCAGGAGCTCGGTGGCCCTGCCCGGCTTGTAGAGCGACAGGACCAGGGTGTCGTAGGACGGCTGGGTCACCTTCTGGACCTGGGCGCCGACCAGGTCCAGCTCGCCCAGGACCCGGTCGATCTCCCTCCAGTTCAGGGACACCGCTCAGGTCCCCGGTCATGACTGTCGTCATGACCCATGGCAGTGCTTGTATTTCTTCCCGGAACCGCAGGGGCAGGGGTCGTTGCGGCCCACCTTGGGCACGTTGCGTACCACGGTCGCGTTGCGCGGCGCCGCCGCCTGGGCCAGGGCCCCGGAGGCCGCCTGCCGCTTGGCCGCTTGCGCCATGTCCGCTCCCGCCGCGGTGCCCGCGGCCCCGAACTGCCCGACCTCGTCGTGGCGCGTCTCGCCGCCGGACACCACCGGCTTCACGGCCCGGTTCTCCTGGGTCTGGATGCGCACCAGCAGCATGGTGCTGGCCACCGAGCGGCGTATGTCCTCGATCATCCTGTCGAACAGGTCGAAGCCCTCCAGCTTGTATTCCAGGAGCGGGTTCTTCTGGGCGTAGTGCCTGAGGTACACGGCCTCGCGCAGGGCTTCCATGTTCTCCAGGTGGTCCAGCCACTTCTGGTCGATGGTGGACAGGTACTTCCACCTGAGGAAGTGGTTGAGGTTCTCCGTGCCCGCCATCGCGCGCTTCTCGTCCAGGTCCCGTTCCAGGGCCTCGATGACGGCAGCGGAGACGGTCTCCGGGGACTGGGCCTCCGCCGAGTCCGAGCGGTACGGCGACTGGATCCCGAAGGCGGTCTTGAGCTCGTCCTGGAGCGAGAGGTAGGCCGCCGCCTGGTTGCCCCTGGAGTCGGCCTTGTACGCGGCGACCAGTTCCGCGACCATGTCCCTGGCCGCCGAGCCGACGCGTTCCATGAGGTCGGCGTCGTGGGCTATGGCGTCGCGCTGGTCGTAGATGAAGGTGCGCTGCTGGTTGAGCACGTCGTCGTACTCGAGGAGGTGCTTGCGTATGTCGAAGTTGCGCTCCTCCACGCGGCGCTGGGCGCCCTCGATGGTGCGGTTGAGGAGCGGGTGATAGATGGGCTCGCCGGGCTTCATGCCCACCTTCATCATCAGGCCCTTCAGGTTGGTGCCGAAGAGGCGCATGAGCTCGTCGTCCAGGGAGATGAAGAAGCGCGACCGGCCGGGGTCGCCCTGGCGGCCGGAGCGGCCGCGGAGCTGGTTGTCGATGCGCCGGGATTCGTGGCGCTCGGTGCCCAGCACGTACAGGCCGCCGGCGGCCTTGACCTCTTCGTAATCCTTGCGCCAGGACTCGTACTCCTCGGCCAGGACCCTCCGGTAGGTCTCCTCGTCGGCCTGGGTCCCGGCCCGCCTGCGCGCGCGGAACTCGGGGTTGCCCCCCAGCTTGATGTCGGTGCCGCGGCCTGCCATGTTGGTGGCGATGGTGACGGCGCCCCTGGACCCGGCCTCGGCTATGATCATGGCCTCGCGCGCGTGGTTCTTGGCGTTGAGCACCTCGTGGCGTATGCCGCGCCGCGTGAGCAGGGCCGACAGCTTCTCGGATTTCTCGATGCTCACGGTTCCCACCAGCATGGGCTGGCCCTTGGCGTGGGCCTCCGTGATCTCGTCGCAGATGGCCTCGAACTTCTCGTCCTCGTTGAGGAACACCAGGTCGTCCTCGTCCAGGCGCGCCACCGGGCGGTTGGTGGGGACCACGACCACGTCCAGCTCGTAGATCTTCTGGAACTCGGTGGCCTCGGTCTCCGCGGTGCCGGTCATGCCCGCGATCTTGTCGTACATGCGGAAGTAGTTCTGGAAGGTGATGGTGGCCAGGGTACGGTTGCGGCGCGCGATCTTGATGCGCTCCTTGGCCTCTATCGCCTCGTGCAGGCCGTCCGAGTAGCGCCTGCCGTGCAGGATGCGCCCGGTGAACTCGTCGACGATCTGCACCTGGCCTTCCTGCACCACGTACTCCACGTCCAGGTGGAACAGCTCCCGGGCGCGGATGGCCTGGGTGAAGTAGTGCACGAACTCGAAGTTCTGCTCGTCGAAGAGCGAGCCGGTGATCAGGTTGCGCTTCTTGAGCGCGTCCTCCATGGTGGCCAGGCCGTCGGAGGTGAAGGAAACCTTCTTGCTCTTTTCCTCTATCTTGTAGTCGCCCTCGAGGGTCTCGCCTTCCTCCTCGCGGGGGTACTCCCCGGTGGCCGGGTCCTTCTTGACCTCCACCAGGTGGTGGGCCAGGCGGTACACCTCGTTGATCTTGTACGTGTCGTCCTCGGCGGCGCCGGAGATGATCAGCGGCGTGCGCGCCTCGTCCACGAGGATCGAGTCGATCTCGTCGACCACGCAGTAGTGGTGGCCGCGCTGCACGCGGCGGGCCGGCTCCATGGCCATGTTGTCCCGGAGGTAGTCGAAGCCGAACTCGTTGTTGGTGCCGTAGGTGATGTCCCGCGAGTAGGCGATCCTGCGCGCGTCGTTGTCCATGTTGGACAGGATGGCGCCGACGCTCTGGCCGAGGAACGCGTAGACGCGGCCCATCCACGCGGAATCGCGCTCCGCCAGGTAGTCGTTGACGGTGACGACGTGCACGCCCTTGCCCGCCAGCGAGTTGAGGTATACCGCGGCCACCGACGAGAGTGTCTTGCCCTCGCCGGTCTTCATCTCGACGATGCGGCCGGAGTGCAGCACGATGCCGCCCAGCACCTGGGTGTCGAACGCACGCTCCCCCAGGACCCGCCTGGCCGCCTCGCGCGCGAGGGCGAAGGCTTCCGGCAGGAGGCCGTCGAGGGTCTCGCCCGCGGCGAGCCGTTCCTTGAAGCGGGCCGTCATGGCCGGGAAGTCTTCCGGTTTCAGCGAGAGGGCCCAGGCCTCGCGCTCGTTGACCGCATGGAGCACGGGCAGCAGTGACTTGATGTCGCGCTCTCGCTTGGTGCCGAAGAGGGCGGTGAGGGGGTTGAACGCCATGCCGGTTAATCTATATCTTTTTCCGATGAGCGGTCAAGGCAAACCGGGCCGCCCGAGCCCCCGGAGGTTCCCCAGCATGCGCACCGCGAGCACCGCCCGAGCCGCCCTCGCCCTCGTCCTCGCCCTGGCGTCGGCTTCCTGCTCCGACCGCAAGGCCGTCCAGGTCCTTCAGCGGGAACAATTGTTCACCATCGGCTACGGCGTGCTGGAGGACCAGCTCAACCTGTTCAACCTCCCCGGGGGCGGTCCGCCGCTGGAGACCCGCCTGGCCATGCGCGACGGCATCTTCTTCATATCCAACGGCAACGCCGCCAAGCTCCTGACCCTCTCGTCCTTCGGAGACCTCCTGGCGATGGTGTACAATCCCGAGCGCAATCCCAAGCCCGCCATCCTCAAGGAAGTGACCGGGGCCTCCGGCCTGCAGGGCCGATCCGCCAAGGAGTACCCCTTCAACGCGCCGGGCGAGATAGCCGTCGACTCCAAGCGGACCGTGTTCGTGGAGGAACGGGTGCCCGACGAGCGGCGCTCCTACGACCTGGCCTCGCAGGCCAGCCTGGAGTACGTGGTGCTGCGCTTTTCCCGCGACGGTGAGTACCTGGATTACCTCGGGCAGGAGGGCGTCGGCGGCACCCCGTTCCCCTTCATATCCGGCCTGTACATGACCCCCGCGGACGAGTGCGTGGTGGTGTGCATCACCGGGGAGGGCTGGTCCGTGTTCTGGTTCGACCCCAGCGGCGACCTGGTGTCCACCACCACCGTGCGCCGGGACGAACTCCCGGCCGCGCCCGACGATCCCGCGCTCATCCCCTCCCTGGAGGGCATCGCGGCGGCCCCCGACGGCTCGGGCATCGTGCTCAAGGTGGACTACTACCGGGAGATCGTCGACCAGGAGACCAAGACCAGGGCCGGGGTGGAGTTCGCCATGAGCCTGGCCTGGGTGCTCGACCGCGAGAGCGGCGCGTACTCGGAGCCCCTCGAGCTGCCCGCCTTCGTGTCCCTGGCCGCGGCCGAGGCCGGCGAGGAGCCGGTCCCGCGCAGCTGGGATTTCGCGGGCACGGCCGCCGGCGCGCTCTTCCTCAGCGCGACCGACGAGGACGGCGCCACCTACTGGGCCATCTTCGACATGGACGCCCGGACCCTGCGCCGCTTCGCGCTCCGCATCGATCCGGAGGAGCTCCTGTACACGGCCTTCTCGCTCTCGCCGGAGGGTATCCTGTCCGCCATCCTGGGCACCCGCTACGAGGCGCGCGTGGTCTGGTGGCGCTTCGACAAGGTGATGGGGGGCCTGGGGCGATGACCCCGCTCCTGTCCGCGCGGGAGGCCCTGGCTTTGGACGCGGCCGCGCGTGGGGAACTGGGTCGGCCCGCGGACGCCCTCATGGAATCGGCGGCGCGGGGCATGTTCGACGCGCTTCGCTCCCGCTGGCCCGCGCTCCTGGCGCCGGGCGGGCCGCCCATCGTCGCCCTGTGCGGCGCCGGCGGGAACGGGGGCGACGCCCTGGCCGTGCTCAGGATGGCCGCGGACTCGGGCTGCGGTTCCTGCACGGCCGTCGCGGCTCCCGCTCCCGGCACGGCGGCCGCGGACCGGCTCCGCGAGGCCCTGCGTTCCGGCGTGTCCGTGCTGTCCCCCTCGGATC